>JAAZBW010000277.1 GCA_012513625.1 Actinomycetales bacterium
CTGGCGGATCCACCACGTGGCGTACGTGGAGAACTTATAGCCCTTCGTGTAGTCAAACTTCTCGACCGCGCGGATGAGGCCCAGGTTGCCCTCCTGGATCAGGTCCAGGAACAACATGCCGCGGCCGGTGTAGCGCTTGGCGAGCGAAACCACGAGCCGCAGGTTCGCCTCGAGGAGGTGGTCCTTCGCGTTCTGGCCGTCCGCCGCGATCCACATGAGCTCACGCTTCACCTGGCGGTCCATCCCATCGCCTTCGGCTGCGAGCTTCTCCTCGGCGAACAGTCCGGCCTCGATTCGCTTGGCGAGCTCCACCTCCTGCTCGGCGTTCAGGAGCGCCACCTTGCCGATCTGCTTCAGGTAGTCCTTGACGGGATCTGCCGTGGCGCCCGCCTGGGTCACCTGCTGGACCGGCTCATCGGCGTCGTCCGAGTCGGACACCACGAAGCCGGAATCCTTCTCCGCTGCCTTCGTCGACGATGCCGCCCGTGTCCTGCGGGAGCCTCCAGTGGCGGTGGACTCGTCGTCCTCAGCCTCGTCTTCGTCTTCGTCCTCGTCAGTGTCCTCGGCCTCGTCCGTATCCTCTGCTACCTCCTCGGGGAGTTCCTCAGGGGCCTCGTCCGGCTCGGTCTCCTCCGCCTCCTCCTCCACCTGTGCCTCGGCAGCCTTTTTCCGAGCGGCGGGGGTGGTTGCGGTGCGGCGGCGTGTGGCGGGCTTCTTCTCCGGCTCTGCCGCAGGAGCGGCCTCGGCCTGCTCTTCAACCTCGGCGGCCGGCTTCGTCTCGGTCGCGGCGGGCGCCTTTGCGGGGGCGCGGCGACGCGTGGCGGGCTTCTTTTCGGGCTCGGTCTTCGCAGCTGTCGTCTTCGCAGCTGTCGTCTTCGCAGCTGTCGTCTTCGCAGCTGTCGTCTTCGCATCTGTGGTCTTCGCAGCTGGGGTCTTCGCAGCTGGGGTCTTGGTCGGCGCCTTCTTGGGCGACGCAGGCGCCGTCCTGGGCGACGCAGGCGCCGTCGCCTCATCGGGAGCGGCGGTGGAGGCAGTGGTGGCCTTGGCGGTCTGCACAGCGGTTGCGGCCTTGGTGGCGGAGCCGGCGCCAGCCGACTTCGCCGGAGCCTTCGCCGTCGTCCTGGTAGAAGGAGAGGACTTCGAGGAAGTTGTGGTCACGGATCACCCTTCATCACGGGGGGAGAAAATGGAACGCGCGGCTCGGCCGGTGCCTAACAATTATAGTCCACCGGGTTTGGGCCGCCCCGCCGCACCCAACCCCCTGGGCGGGTGCAGGCGGAACTAGGTACAACGTTTCCGGTCAGCCGAATGTTCCTCGAACGGCCCAAACACACGGCGGAAGCGCCTGGCCGGTCAGCAAATCCGGCCGCGACCGCGCAACGGAATCTCCGCGGCAACCTTGAACAACAACGGCTCCTGCTCCCCTACTGCTGCGCAAACGCCTCCGGAGCCGGGCAGGTACAGGCGAGGTTCCGGTCCCCCCACGCCCCGTCGATGCGGCGCACGGGGGGCCAGTACTTGTCCGCAATAGCGGCCTCGGACTCGCCGGCCTCCTCCCCCGCCTGGCCGGAGCCGGTCCACGGGTAGGCGGCCACCTGACGGGTGTAGGGGTGATCCCACGCGTCGGCCGTCACGTGGCGCGCGGTGTGGGGCGCGTTCACGAGTGGGTTGTCCTCCGCCGGCCAGAATCCGTCAGCCACCTGCTGAGCCTCGACCCGGATCTGGAGCATTGCGTCCGCGAAGCGGTCGAGCTCCTCCAGGTTCTCCGATTCCGTGGGCTCCACCATGAGGGTGCCAGCCACGGGGAAGCTCATGGTGGGCGCGTGGAACCCGTGGTCGATGAGCCGCTTGGCCACGTCATCCACCGTTATCCCGGTCTTGGCGCGCATTTCGCGCAGGTCCACGATGCACTCGTGGGCAACCCAGCCCTCGGCGCCGCGGTACAGGATGGGGAGTTCCTCCCCGATCCGTGCGGCGAGGTAGTTGGCGGCCAGCACGGCAGCCGCGGTCGCCTCCCGCAGACCCTTCGCGCCGAGCAGCCGGATGTACGCCCACGAGATCGGCAGGATTGAGGCGGAGCCATGCGGAGCCGCGGAGATCGCGCCGTCCGGGCGTTCCCCGAGCGGGTCGAATGGGTGACCGGGCAGGAAGGGCGCAAGGTGGCCCTTCGACACCACCGGTCCCACGCCGGGGCCTCCGCCGCCATGCGGGATCGCGAACGTCTTGTGCAGGTTGAGGTGCGAAACGTCGCCACCGAAGGCTCCCGGCCGGGCCACGCCCACGAGCGCGTTCATGTTGGCGCCGTCCACGTAGACCTGACCGCCCGCGTCGTGCACGATCTGGCAGACCTCGCGGACCGCCACCTCGTACACCCCGTGCGTGGACGGGTAGGTGATCATGATCGCGGCTACCCGGCCCTCGTTCGCGGCCACCGTGGCGCGTAGGTCCTCCACGTCCACGTTGCCGTGGTTGTCCGTCCCCACCACCGCCACGCGCAGTCCGGCGAGCACAGCCGAGGCGGCATTGGTTCCGTGGGCCGAGGAGGGGATCAGGCAGAGGTCACGGTCCTCCTCTCCGCGCGAGCGGTGGTAGCCGCGGATCGCGAGCAGACCCGCCAGTTCGCCCTGGGCACCCGAGTTCGGCTGCAGGCTCCCCGTGTCATACCCCGTGATCGCGGCGAGCCACCCCGTGAGGCTTCCGATGAGTTCGCGGTAGCCCTCCACGTCCGCTGTGGGGGCGAACGGGTGGATGCGCGCGAAGCCTGGCCACGTGATAGCGGCCATCTCGATCGCGGAGTTGAGTTTCATGGTGCACGAGCCGAGCGGGATCATCCCGCGGTCGAGCGCATAGTCCTGGGATGCGAGCCGCCGCAGGTACCGCATCATCGCGGTCTCCGAGCGGTAGCGGTGGAACGTGGGGTGGGTGAGGAACGCGCTTGTCCGTGCATCCTCTGCCGGGATTCCGACGACGGCGGCTCCCCCCTCCCGTGTCCCGTGGCCTTCCAGCGCGGTCACCACCGCATCCACAACGGCGCCCGTGGTGGTCTCGTCCACCGCGAGGGAGATCTCCGTCTCGGAGGCCCGCCACGCGGTCACGTTTCGCTCGAGGAGCGCGGCGAGTGCGTCGTCGGCGGAGGCGACGGCGACGCTCACCGTGTCGAAGAACGTTCCGTTGCGTACGGCGAGCCCCGCGTCTGTGAGCCGGGTGGCGAGCGAACGGGCATGATCGTGCACGCGCCGCGCGATTGCAGTGAGGCCGTCCGGTCCGTGCCAGACGGCGTACATGGAGGCCATGACGGCGAGCAGCACCTGAGCGGTACAGATGTTGGAGGTGGCCTTCTCCCGGCGGATGTGCTGCTCGCGGGTCTGCAGGGCGAGCCGGAGCGCGGGGCGCCCCTCGGCGTCCTTCGAGACGCCCACGAGCCGGCCAGGAAGCTGGCGCGTGTAGGACTCCCGCACGGACATGTAGCCGGCGTGGGGGCCACCGAAGCCCATGGGAATCCCGAAGCGCTGGGTGGTGCCGCACACCACGTCCGCGCCCAGCTCACCCGGAGAGGTCACGAGGGTGGCAGCGAGGAGATCGGCAACGACGCCGAGGAGCGCGCCAGATTCGTGGGCAGCCTCGGCGAGGGCGGTGATGCGCTCGGCGGCGAGGAGGCGCCCCGTGGCGCCGAACTGTTGGGCGAGCACCCCGAAGACGCCGGTGAGGTCCGGCACTCCGGCGGCAAGGTCCGCCGCCACGAGCTCGACTCCCACGGCCGCGGCCCGGGTGGCGAGGACGGCCCGGGTCTGGCCGAAGAGATCCGCATCGATCACGAATCGGTTGCCGCGCACGCGGGAGGCGCGGCGCATGAGCAGCATGGCCTCGGCGGCTGCGGTGCCTTCGTCGAGGAGCGAGGCGCCGGAGACGGGGAGGCCCGTGAGGTCAGCCACGGTGGTCTGGAAGTTGAGCAACGCCTCGAGCCGGCCCTGCGAAATCTCGGGCTGGTAGGGCGTGTACGCCGTGTACCAGGAGGGGTTCTCCAGGACGTTACGGCGGATGACCGAGGGCGTCACCGTGTCGTAGTACCCCTGCCCGATCAGGGAGGTGCGCACCCGGTTCCTGGCAGCCATGGCCCGGAGCTCGGCGAGAACCTCGGCCTCGTCGGCGGGCCCGGGGAGGCCTGCCGCGGGCTCCTCCTCGAAAATGGAGGCTGGCACGGCCGCGCGGAGCAGCGCCTCCGGGCTTGCCACACCCAGCTGCTCACACATCGTGGCAGCGCCCGCACCGAGTGTGCCGACGTGACGGTGGAGGAAGGTCACGCGCCCTCCCCGGCGATCAGCTCGCCGTAGGCGGCCGCGTCGAGGAGTTCACCCTCCTCGGTCACTGTCATGCGGTAGAGCCAGGCGGCGCCGTACGGGTCGGAGTTCATGATCTCGGGTGCGTTCACCACGGCGCCGTTGGACTCCACCACCTCACCCGAGGCGGGGGCCACGAGGTCCGAGACGGATTTGGTGGACTCCACCTCCCCGCAGGTCTCACCGGCGGTGAGCGCGGTCCCCTCGGCGGGCGGGTCCACAAACACGACGTCGCCCAGTGAGTCCACCGCGAACTGGGTGAGACCCACGGTGGCGGTGTCACCCTCAATGCGGATCCACTCGTGGTCACGGCTGTAACGCAGGTCGGTGGGGATGGGCATGGTCGGCTCCTTCTGTTGGATCGGTTCAGCGGGTACGGGAGTAGAACGGGGTCTCGACCACGGTCATGGGGAGGCGGCTGCCCCGGACATCGGCCTGAAGTCTGTCTCCCAGCTCAGCGTGGCCCTGCTCGATGAGCGCGAGTGCGATGGGGTGGCCGAGCGTGGGTGAAAGCACGCCGCTCGTGACTCTCCCCACCTCCTGCTCGCCGAAGAAGAGGGCGGAGCCGGCGCGTGCCGCCCTCCGTCCCTCGCCGGCGAGTCCCACGAGCTCGAACGTGGCGGTGGTGCGGGCGAGCGCCTCTCGTCCCACGAAATCGTGGCCAAGCTTCACCAGCCGCTCAAAGCCCGCGTCGAACGGGGTGATCTGCTCCGTGAGCTCGTTTCCGTAGAGCGGCATGCTCGCCTCCAGCCGGAGCGTGTCCCGCGCGGCCAGCCCGCAGGCCTCCACCCGCTCGTCCCCTGCGGCCAGGAGCGCCTGCCACACGGCCTCTGCTCCCTCGGCTCCGATCATGAACTCGAATCCATGCTCGCCGGTGTAGCCCGTACGGGCGATGAGCGCGGGAACGCCGGCCACGGTGCCGGTGACCACGGAGTAGTACGGGAGGGCGGCGAGGTCCACGTCCGCCAGTGTGGAGGCGACTGCCTCCGACTCGGGACCCTGGAGGGCGATCATTGCGCGGGAGAACGTGTGGTCGATGACCTGTGTTCCGGTGGAGTCCGACCGGTCCGCGAGCGCATCGAGCACCACCTCGCGATTACCGGCGTTCGCCACCACGAGGAACTCCTCCTCAGCCAGGCGGTAGACGATGAGGTCGTCAAGGATCCCGCCTTCCTCGGTGACGATCAACGAGTAGCGGGCCCTGCCGACTCCCATCGTGGAGGGCAGCGTGACAAGCGCGCGGTCGAGGCCCGCGGCCGCCGAGGGACCGGAGAGTTCGATCTGCCCCATGTGGGAGAGATCGAACAGCCCTGCCCGGTTGCGGACGGCGTGGTGTTCGGCCAGATCAGAGGTGTAGCGGAGCGGCATCAGCCAGCCGGAGAAGGGCACCATGTGGGCACCGAGCCGCTCGTGGATGGCAGCAAGTGCGGTTCGGTGGAGGTCCACGGTCCAGGACTCCCTTGGTTGACTGAACGGAATACCCCCGAGATTACCCTGCCGACGACTCGCGTGAGCTCGCAGCGCTGCTCCCGAGCCCACCGGCGGCCTTCCGAACGAAGGAGCTCAGGCCGCAGCGGCCCGGAGGGCCACCCACGGGGGTGGCACCGAGGCGGCGAGCGCATCTTCCACAAGGTGGGCGAGCGAGTAGGTGGGATCCTCCTCCAGTGCCTGCTCCATCAGCTCACGGGGTAGTGCGCCCTGACCCGCGAACCACGCGAGGTAGGCCGCGCAGGCGAGCGGTGGTGCCGCGTTGCCCGGCGGCTGGTGCCGGGCGATGGCGCCGAGCAGGGCGATGGCCGACTGCACACTTGGACGGGGCGGGCGCAACTGGGAGGCTTCGAGCCACGGCACCACTGGAATCCCCATGATGTCCACCACCTCGGGGGCGCCGGCGAGCACCCACGCGAGGAGCGCGTCCCGGAACCAGACGTCCTGGAGGGCCAGCCCGAGCCGTCCCTGGGCGCGCAGGTCCGGCTCTCCGGAGTCGAGCGCCTGCACGAGTTCCTGTGTCAGTTGCAACGCCAGCTTTCCCACGATGCGCTCGCCGGCGAGTTCAGTCCGCGCAGCAAGGACGTCACGCGCGGCAGCGGGGTCATCACTCCGGGGCACCCGGAGGGAGGACGATCCCTCGGCGAGCGCGCAGGCGTCCCGGCTCATGGCAAAGCGGGTGATCTGCAGTTCCAGGGCGTCCTTCCATCCCATGAGGTCCCCGGCAGCGGTGAGGCCGAGCACTCCATCGGACGTGACCAGGAAGGTGCCCCAGTGCTCCTCGAACGGCCATTCGGCGGCGAGCATCCCGGCCACAAGCTCGAGAAGTTCGGAGGCAGCCTCCTGATTCTCCGCCTCCGCCCACACGGCCACGAGGCCACCGCGTGCGCCGCCGCGTGCCACGGGACCGGTGACCTCCACCATCGCGCCGAACTCGCCCGCGTCCCGCGCGGCGTAGACGGCAGCGAGGTCGATTCGGCCGCACGGGCCGAGGCTGACACTGCGCTCCTCAGCATCAAGGGACAGCACGACCACGGAGTTGGTGGGCACAAAGCCGAAGGTGAAGGGGACGGTGGAGAGGGCCTCGAGTGCGAGGTTCCAGGACTCGGAAACGATCATGGAGGGAGCCTCGCAGCGCCCCGCCCCCGCGTTCCCGGCGCCCACCCCATGCTGTGGAACCGCAAACCGGTGGCAAGCAGAACCCGGATGTGGACGAATCCGTAGACTGGCAGCATGCACTCCGCCTTCGTTGCTTCCGTCTCCCAACGGGTCCTCGCCGTGATCGGCGAACCGGAATCAGACCTCCCGGCAATCGTGGGTGACGTGGCGGTGTTCGTGGAACCCGCGCGCCGCCTCCTGACCGGCGGGAAGCGCAGCCGTGCGGTACTCGCCGGGCTCGGGTGGGCATGCGGCAGGCCCGATTCGGAGTGGAACGAGGATGCGATCCAGCTGGCTGGCTCGGCGCTCGAACTCTTCCAGGCGGCGGCCCTCGTCCACGACGACATCATCGATGACGCGGACACGCGGCGCGGCCAGCCGGCCGCACACCGGCACTTCGCGGGCCGGCACACGGACGCCGGACTGCGCGGTCCCTCGGACACATTCGGGGTGAACGCCGCCATCCTCCTCGGCGACCTGCTCCTCGCCCTCGCGCAGCGTGAGCTCTCGCGCGCGGTCGCCACAGCGCCTGTCGCCGGCTCGGCGGCCGAGCGGGTGTGGAACCACATGTGCGCCGAGGTTGCCATCGGCCAGTTCCTGGACATCGAGGCCGCCACACTGCCGCTCCCGTCCGAGGGCGACGACGCCGCCCACACCGCCGCGCTCGAGCGCTCACTGGCTGTGCTCCGCCACAAGTCCGCTCAGTACTCGGTGGCGCACCCACTTGCACTGGGCGCCGCCCTCGCGCTGGGCGAAGACGCCCCGTTCGCCGCGCTCGCAGCCGTGGGCGAGCCCCTTGGTGAGGCCTTCCAGCTCCGGGACGATGACCTTGGGGTGTTCGGGGACCCTGCCGTGACCGGGAAGCCGGCGGGAGACGACCTCATCGAGGGCAAGAGGACACCACTCGTCCTCCTCGGCCTCGCCCACACGCGCGGCGCCGAGCGAGCCCGGGTCCTTGCGTCCCTCGGACACCGGGGGCTCACGCAGCCGGAGGTGGCCGGGGTCCGCGAGATCCTCACCCGCTCCGGCGCCGTGGCGGCCCACGAGGCGATGATTGACGAACGGCGGACCGCCGCACTTCGCGCAGTGGACGCGCTCGGCGTGGCACCCCGCGTGACCGAGCAACTCCGTGAGGTGGTCGAGCGCCTCTCCACGCGCGACAGCTAGTCCGCGCTCGCGCTCACCTGCTCCCCGAGAGCGGAGGTCAGAAGGCGAGGGGGAGCGCGGCGCGCCGCACCGCGTGCTTCTGCCCCGCAGCGAGGGCGGCAGCCGGCGAGGAGCCCAGCTCCTCGTGCGGCTCGAGTAGCCAGCGGACCACGGCCCCGTCATCCATCCCGGAGTCGCGCAGCTGCGTGATGGAGCCCCTCAGGCCATCCACGAGCCGACCGCCCGCGAGGAACGCAGAGGGCACCCGGGCACCGGTGAGCCCCTCCACGCGGCAGGTCACCAATTCCCCGTCCCGGATCATGTTCCGCAGGGTGCGCGGCGCGAGGTCAAGTACCTCCGCGGCATCGGGAACGGAGAGCCAGGAGGAGTCAAG
>JAAZBW010000278.1 GCA_012513625.1 Actinomycetales bacterium
CGTGAAGGAGCGCCTGCACACCGCGAGCTCGCTGACCACCCCCCTCGCCGCGGATGCCCTCACCGAGGTGGCAATCGCCGTTCCCGCGCACGCCCACGGCGCCCAACGCTTCCTCACGCTCGAGGCGTTCCGCCGCGCCGGCTTTCCGGTGACCGCGATGGTGAACGAGCCGTCCGCCGCAGCGTTCGAGTACACGCACCGGCAGGGCGGCACCATCAACTCTCGCCGCACGCGGGTGCTCGTGTACGACCTGGGTGGTGGCACATTCGACTCCTCGCTCGTGCGCGTGGATGGCGGCGCGCACGAGATCCTCGGCACGCACGGCGTGAACCGCCTCGGCGGCGACGACTTCGACGCCGCGCTTGCCGCCTGCGCCCTCGAGGCCGCCGGAACTGCGCTCGAGCGGGTGGACGTGGACGAGTATGCCCGCCTCCTCCTCGAGGCCCGCGACGCCAAGGAGGGGCTCGCACCCCAGACGCGCCGGATGCTGCTGACGGTCGAGGGCACGGACGTGGTGGTGCCGGTGGACGAGTTCTACTCGGCAGTGGAGCCCCTCCTGGAGCGGTCGCTGGAGGCCATGGCACCCCTCGTGGGCGGCCTCGACGACTCGGCGCTCGCGGACTCGGACATCGCCGGCATCTACCTCGTGGGAGGCGCCTCCTCCCTTCCGATCGTGGCTCGCACCCTGCGTCAGCGCTTCGGCCGCCGCGTCCACCGTTCACCACTCCCGGCAGGCTCGACCGCCGTGGGCCTCGCCATCGCGATCGACCCCTCGGTCGGCTACTCCCTCTCCGACCGCCTCTCACGGGGCGTGGGCCTCTTCCGGGAGCGCGACGCCGGAGCGTCCGTCTCGTTCGATCCCATCCTCTCCGCGGCGGAGCGGGTGCCGTCCGAGGGAATCAACCGGATCACCCGGCGGTACCGGGCGGCGCACAACCTCGCGTGGTACCGGTTTGCCGAGTTCTCTCGGCTGGACGCGGATGGCCAGCCGCGCGGGGATCTCTCCCCGCTCGGGGACATCCTCTTTCCTGTGGACCGCGCGCTGCGTGACGGCCGAGATCTCACCGAGGTGGGTGTGGAGCGCCGCGAGGGTGGACCCGAGATCGAGGAGGTGTACGAGGTGGACTCGAGAGGAATGGTGCGCGTGACCGTGAGGGACCTCTCGGATGGCTATGAGCTCTCGGCCGGATTCGGCGGCGACTCCCTGTCATAAGCGAAGCCCTGTTCCACGAGCAGGTGCATGATCGCGTCCACCGTGTGCTCCCGGGGCTGACGGCCGTCCGGCATGGGCGGCGCCTCGGCAAAGTAGTTGAAGTCCCCCGAATGCGCGAGCGGCCCGATCTCGATCTCGCTCACCCGCCCGTCTCGCCGCGCCCGGTGCCACGCGGAGTCGGCAACGAAGGGCCAGCGTCCCGGGCTTGCTATCGTGCCCCAGCGGTGCACCCGATCGAGGGAGCCGTAGAGGTGCCACAGGTGGAGCACGCGTTCCAATCCCGGATCGGCGCCAAACATGCCGGCCATCGAGATCACGTAGACCGGGATGCCAAGCGAGGCGAGGTACCACGCGGAGCCCACCGCGATCTGGGCACCGCCACTCCAGCCGAGGATTGTGACCGGGCGGGGGTTCCTGGGATCGTAGCCGGAGCGCAGGAGCGCCTCCCAGATCTGCTCCGCCACCCCAAGGTTGTAGACGGGCCCGTACCGCCGATCGATGGAGACGAAGCACTGGAAGGCATTGCGGACGTTGATGAGGAATGAGATCTTCCCGTGCTTGCGGGCCTGTTTGAAGGCGGCAAGGCGCTTCCAGAGCCACGCGAAAGGCCGGCCGGCCGTGAGGCCCCGGTTACGCGGCGAATAGGGATAGACGTCGGAAATGATCGTGGTCCCTCCCACCCGCTCCTTGAGGCGCGCCACGAGCGGCGCCTCCTTGAGAGGCAGGAGGTCCGGATCGCTGATGCCGATCCCGGAGAAGAACACGAGGAAGTGGCCAGAGTCCTCCGGCGGCGGTGGTTCCGCGGTCTCCTCCCCCTCGTAGAAGACGCGGATGTTGCGCTCGTGCAGGGTGCGCATGTCCTCGCGGCCCTCCCGCGCCCACCACCCGAGCGATTCCATGGGGGCAAGGAGGCCGGCGATCACCAGCAGGAGGACGAGGACGCCAAGGACCTGGATCACGATCATCCGCCGGCCGCCCCCCGCGCGGCGCCGCCGGTCTGCCCCTGGCCGTTGCCGGCTGGCAGTGGGAACTGATCGAGGATCTCCTGGGTGGAGAGCATGAGGGGTTCCCCCGTCACGAGCCGCCAGAGCCGGTCACGAATCCAGGCGAGCGGGCGCCCAAGGATCCTGCTGACGAGCAGGGCGGCCAACACCCCGAGGGAGGTAATGAGGAGCGCCCTCCACCTCTCTGTGCCGAACTCGTGGACCACGATCGCCCAGAGCACCAGCAGGCCCCACCCCTGGATGAGGCGCTCAACCGCGGGGCCCGTGTAGGGCAGGAGCACGAGGAACCCGAACACGTAGGGTGCAGCGGATACCATCACGGCCCGGACCACGTCCTCGAGCGCTGGAGTCTGGGGTAGCACGATCACGCCGGCCAGCCAGACAAGGCCCCCGAGCGTCAGGTAGGAGAGCAGCCGGCCGAGGAGCGAGATGGTGAGGGTATGGGCGAGCCGCAGTCGCCGGACCTGGTTGATGGCGAGGACGATCGCCTCACCCGCCACCGTGGAGACGGTGGCGAGCGCCGCGATGCCGATCTGGATCGACCACGGGCCGTGTGCCTCCATGCCCGCGAGCGCGTTGGGATCGAGGCGCAGGGCACGGCCGATCACCACGAGGAGGTCGGCCAGGTACTGGAGCACTCAGTCGACCGATCGGGTCTGCTGACTGAGGAGGCCGCTCGCCGCGCCGAACACGCCCATCGTGGCGCCGAGCACGAGCCCGAGGCCAGCGAGCACGTACCAGCCGAGCAGGTCCTCGAACGGCCGGGTGGGCTCCCGCAGGAGTCCGTACCAGATGCCCACGGCGCTTCCGAGCCCCACGAGCGCGGGGATCCACGGCAGCCCGAGCCACACACCCGAGGGCGCCCCCTCCGTGCCGCGCTGCCAGGTGTTCCAGTCAGGCTCCCGCCAGAGGATCACCACGCCGGCGATGAGACCCCAGCCGGCCGCCACGAGCACGGCGCCGATCACATCCGCCGGGCGGTGCCAGCCGAGCACGTACGTGGACGCGGCGGCCGTGGAGGCGAACAGGCCGCCGAGGGTGGCCGCCGCGGGCCGCCACCGCGGGGAGGAGACGAGCACCACCGCGATCATGGCGGCCGCCGCCACGGTGGTGTGACCGGAGGGGAACGAGTTCATGGTGGCCTCGGATATTCCGAGGTTGGGGCGCGGCAGGAGAGCCTTCAGGATCTGGGTGCTGGACGCCGCGGCGAGGGCCGCCACCACGGCGATCACGGGAGCCGTGATCGAGCGCCGCACGATGGCTGCCACGAGGAGTGCGAGAGCCGCGAGCACGGCAGAGAGTTCGGGGAGGTAGCGCAGGAACCCGATGGCGCCGTTGCGTGCCACCTCTACGGACAGGAACCGTTGCGCTGCCACCATCAGGGAGTCATCGAGTTGTTGCCCGGTGGCCGTCCGCACGAAGCCGATGTACGCCACCACGAAGAGTGCTCCCACGAGCATCAGGGCCATGAGCCAGAGGGCGGGATTGGGCCGGCGAGACGTCACGATCCTAGGGTGCCACACCGCGGGAGACCCGCGGCACCTACTCCGTGTGCAGTAGGAACTCGAAGGCGGCGGCGATCACGCAGGCGCGGGTTCGGACATCAAGCTTCGCTCGCGCGTCAATGTCCGCGGGCTGTGCCAGCTCTCCCACCTGCTCGAAGCTGCCCGCCTGTCCCCTCTCCCGGACCTGCTCGAGGATTGCGTGCGGGACGCTGCGCCGCCCACCCACCTGGGTGACACGGACCGCCAGCTCGCCTGTGAGCTGGACCCAGGAGGTGAGGGCGGGGCCGGGTTCCCCCTGCCAGACTGCGTGCGCGCCACGGAGGGCACCGTGGCGAAGCCGGGTGTGGACGTGGCCGATCACCTCGAACGGTGCCCCGGACGGGCCGCCCAGGTTGAACACGCGGACGCGGTCCTGCTCGTACCACGCCTCGCGCGTCCCGTCCGGGTCCGCCAGGACCACGGCGTCGAACAGGCTCCCGAGGGTGGATGCGTCCTGCTGCGGGTCTGAAGTGAGCGCCGGATCGAGCTGGATCAACTGGACGGAGGCCGCATGTGCCGCGATCCGGAGCGCAAGGGCCAGCTCAGGATCGCTTCCGATGCCCATCACGCCAACACGGCGGGCGGCCAGCTGCCGGGGGCGGAGATCGATCTGGTCCCAGCCGGAGGTGAGGAGCAGGAGGAACTCGAGGTCCCTGCGGTCGAGGGAGAGGAGCGAGCGTAGGTGGACCGCCCGGCGCGTGGTCAACTTCCTGTGGCTCGCCGTGCGGCGCGGCGCTCCGCGAGCTCGTCGCGAGTTTCCTCACCCACACGTTCTGTGGGCAGCTCGGCAAGGGTGCCCTCCACCTCGCGCCACACGCGTCCCACGGCGATCCCGAAGACTCCCTGGCCGCCGTTGACCAGGTCGATCACCTCTTCTGCGGAGGTGCACTCGTAGACCGAGGCGCCATCGCTCATGAGGGTGATCTGTGCGAGATCGTCCACACCGCGCTGCTTGAGGGTGGTGATGGCGGTGCGGATCTGTTGGAGGGAGACCCCCGAATCGAGGAGCCTCTTGACCACCTTGAGGACCAGGATGTCCCGGAATGAGTAGAGGCGCTGGGTGCCGGAACCGGTGGCCCCGCGTACGGACGGCTCTACCAGGCCAGTGCGGGCCCAGTAGTCGAGCTGCCGGTAGGTGATCCCTGCGGCCGCGCAGGCCGTGGGCCCCCGGTAGCCCGTCTCATCGTCAATTTCCGCGAGCGTGTCACCGAAGAGCATGCCCTGGCCTCGACCATGCATTGCCGCAGCGTCCGTGCTCATCTTTCCCCGCTCAGTCCTCGTGTGCCGGAAGCCAAGCCTACCGACTTGCGCATTGACCACGCTAGGGCAACGCGACAGTAGCCGGGATGTGACACGCCGACACTCCGACCGTCGAGGTCAACCTCAACCTCGACTCGAGACTCATGGTTCATGCTTGTTCGTCCACCGCCGTCCGCAGTAGCTCGGCATAGAGGCGCGCCGCCACCTCTGCGAGTTCGGCAGCATCCGCAGCGGACCGCTCGCGCGCCACCGAGGAATGCTGGGACCGCGAGGGCGCCACCACCTGGTCCACGAGCCCCGCCGTGTTGTCCGCGCTCGAACGGAGCGCCCGGAGGTTGCGGGGTGCGATACCGCGCGAGGCGAGGGTGGCGGCCAGTTGGACCACGGACACCGCGCGGGCCGGAAAGCGACCGCGCGCATCGGCCTGCAGCATGCCGGCCACCACCATCTCCTCGATCTCGGCGTGGCTCACACCCGTCAGCTCGGAGAGTTCACGCACGCTCACGCGCCCTCCACGGGCCGGGGCGACGAGGGCGCCGTCCACCGCCACCATTCGCGCCGGGCGCGCACTCTCGGCGCTCCGTCCGGCGTCGAGGTCCTCGAGATTCTCCCGGATCACCTTCAGGGGCAGGAAGTGGTCACGCTGCTGCGTGAGCGTGTAGCGGAGCCGCTCCACGTCCGCCGGGGAGTACTTGCGGTATCCGGAGCCGGTGCGGCTCGGTGATACGAGCCCCTGGTCCTCGAGGAAGCGCAGCTTCGAAACAGTGACGGCGGGAAACTCCGCCTGAAGGATGGAAAGAACGGAACCGATCGTCATCGTGGCGCGCCGTGACGCGTCGGGAGGCCAGGGCGCGGCAGACTGCGCGGCAGCAGCGGCCACGGGCCTGCGGGCCGGGCCAGCGGGCGTCACGAGTGGCTGGCCTCGTCACCTGCGGCCTGCCCACGCCTCGGAGACGGGTGATAGGTCAGCCGGTACTTGCCCACCTGCACCTCATCGCCCGCCCGGAGTTCCGCGGAGTCCACGCGCTCGCGGTTCACATAGGTTCCGTTCAGGGATCCGACGTCCCGGACCCGATGACCACCGTCCTCGGAGAGGAATTCGGCGTGCTTCCGGGAGACCGTTACATCGTCCAGGAAGATGTCCGAGTTCGGGTGCCGGCCCGCGGTGGTCCGCTGCGCATCCAGGAGGAACCGGGCGCCCTGATTGGGTCCGCGCTGGACGATGAGGAGGGCGGACGAGGGCGGGAGCGCATCGACTGCGGCCTGGTCCGCCTGTTCTATGGAGACGCGCGAGGACTCCTCGGTCTCTGCATCGGCGCCCACGGCACCAAAAATCGC
>JAAZBW010000279.1 GCA_012513625.1 Actinomycetales bacterium
GTGGTGATCCTGAGGATCCTATCCCGCTTGGGACCGGCCGCTCTGCGTCCGTTCCTCCCTTGCGGGCTTTGTAAGATTAGGCGAGCGTGGCTCGCTGGGTCAAACCGCCAGCGTGTGGTCCGCGCCACGCATCTCGAGCAGGCCCTGCCGCTTCACTGCCGCCGCCACGGCCTCTCCGACCCGCATGTCGAATACGCCCGGAATGATGTAGTTGGCCGATCGCTCCTACTCAGGAACGCAGGACGACATGGCCACTGCCGCCACCCGGAAGATCTGGTCGCTGGTCACCTGTGCCCCCGCGTCGAGCAGCCACGGAACATGCCCGGGAAGGCGAGGTGGCAGCGAGGACCTTGAGGACCCTCACGCCGGGAGTCTGCTCGAGCCCCTCCACAACCTGCAGCTGGTGTTTGGGCGAACGCGTGTCGCACGTGATGTCCAGCAGCACAGTGCTCTCCGCACCGCACTCGACGTCCATTCCGCGCAGGGCGGCGCCGGCGTCAGAGAGTTCGGCAACGATCTGCGAAGTCACCGCGGTGCCGATCTGCGCCTCCACGCGGAGGATGACTGTGTTGGACGGGCTCAGCGGGATCCTGCACCCATCCTCTCCCGCCTAGAGACCGAGCTTCTCGAAGATCAGTTCCCTGACCCGTGCCGCATCGGCCTGACCGCGCGTTGCCTTCATGACGCCGCCCACCAGGGCTCCGACCGCCTGGACCCTCCCGCCCTGGATCGAGGCGACCACTGCCGGATTCGCCGCGATGGCATCGTCAATCGCGGCGAGGAGTGCGCCGTCGTCGGAGACGAGTTGAAGGCCGCGCGCCTCGATGACCTCGGCCGGGCTCCCCTCGCCTGCGAGCACTCCGTCGAAGACCTGCTTGGCGAGCCCGTCGCTCAGCTCGCCTGCCGCCACCCGGCGGGCCACGTCTGCCACGTGCGCAGGGGCGATTCCGAGGTCTGCGAGCGCGTGTCCACCGGCGTTGGCGATCCGGGCGAGCTCGCCCATCCACCACTTCCTCGCGTCTGCGGACCCGGCACCGGCGGCGATCGTCTCCTCGATGAGGCGCATCGCGCCTGCGTTGGCCACCTCCTGCATCTCCCGGTCGCTCGCCCCCCAGGCCTCCTTCAGCCGGCGACGACGGTCGGTCGGCAATTCCGGGAGGGTCGCCCTGATCTCTTCCACCCAGGCGCGGGAACACTCGATCGGCATGAGGTCGGGCTCCGGGAAGTAGCGGTAGTCCTCGGCGTCCGACTTGACGCGTCCGGAGGAGGTGGTGCCCGCGTCCTCGTGCCAGTGGCGGGTCTCCTGGACCACCCGACCCCCGCCGTCGAGGATGGCGGCCTGCCGCTCGACCTCGTAGCGGACGGCCCGCTCGATCGAGCGGAAGGAGTTCACGTTCTTGGTCTCGGTACGCGTCCCGAGGGGGGCGTCCGGGCCGGGGCGCAGGGAGACGTTGACATCGGCGCGGACGTTTCCGCGCTCCATGCGAGCCTCGGAGACGCCGAGGGCTCGGAAGATGTCCCGTAGGGACTCCACATAGGCGGCGGCCACCTCGGGCGCCCGCGCGCCCACTCCCGTGAGCGGCTTCGTCACGATCTCCACAAGGGGGACGCCCGCACGGTTGTAGTCCACGAGCGAGTAGTCCGCGCCGTGGATCCGGCCCGCCGCACCGCCCACGTGGGTGTTCTTGCCGGCGTCCTCCTCCATGTGGGCGCGCTCGATCGCCACCCGGTAGACCTCACCATCCGCCAGCTCCACATCGAGGTGGCCCTCGAATGCGATCGGCTCATCGGACTGGGAGGTCTGGAAGTTCTTGGGCACGTCCGGATAGAAGTAGTTCTTCCGCGCGAAGCGGCAGGTTTCGGCAATCTCGCAGCCGAGGGCAAGCCCGATCCGCACCGCGTACTCCACCGCAGTCCTGTTGACCACCGGGAGAGCGCCCGGCAGGCCGAGGGAGACGGGGTTCACCAGCGTGTTCGGCGGAGCGCCGAATATTACTGGCGCAGAGTCGAACATCTTGGTGGCCGTGGAGAGCTCCACGTGCACCTCGAGCCCGATCACCGGGTCATAGCGGAGAACCGCCTCGTCAAAGTCCACGAGCTGGGTCATCGGATCTCTCCTTGCGTGGCGGCGGGTGCAGGGGCACCGGCAGCGGGTGAGGGAACTCCGGCCGCGAGTGCAGCGGCAAGCCGCTCGGCGTTCACCTCGAGGAGTGGGCCACCCCAGCGGTCCTCAAGCGCCCGTTCGAGTGGACCGGCCACGGAGTACATCCGTGCGTCCTCCCGCGCGGGGGCGATTATTTGGAAGCCCACCGGCAGCCCGTCCTCGGCCAGGCCTGAGGGGAGCGACATGGCGGGAACCCCTGCCATGTTGGCGGGGGTGGTGGCGATGTCATTGAGGTACATCGCGAGCGGATCGTCGATCTTCTCTCCGAAGCGGAACGCCGTGGTGGGGCCGCTCGGTGAGACGAGCACGTCCACGTCCGTGAATACGCGGTCGAAGTCGCGCTGGATCAGGGTGCGCACCTTCTGCGCCGAACCGTAGTAGGCATCGAAGTAGCCGGCGGACAGGGCATGGGTGCCGAGGATGATGCGGCGCTTCACCTCCGGGCCGAAGCCCGCCCCGCGTGTAGCGGCCATCACGCGTTCCACGGTGACCGGGCCCTCGGACGGGTCCACCCGGAGCCCATACTTCATGCCGTCGAAGCGGGCGAGGTTGGAGGAGGCCTCTGCCGGGAGGATCAGGTAGTAGGCGGCGAGCGCGTACTCGAAGGAGGGGCAGGAGACCTCCACCACCTCGGCACCCAGTTCACGCACCAGCTCGAGCGCGGCCTCGAATGAGGCGCGCACGGAATCCTGGTAGCCCTCGCCGTTGAGCTCACGCACCACGCCCACGCGCATTCCCCGCAGCGACTCTCGGCGGGCAGCGGCGAGGAAGTCCGGCACCGGGTCCGGCAGCGAGGTGGAGTCCTGGGGATCGTGCCCTGCGATGACACCGTGCAGCAGTGCTGCATCCTCCACGCGCCGCGATACGGGCCCGATCTGATCGAGTGAGGAGGCGAGCGCGATCAGACCGTAGCGGGAAACGCCGCCGTATGTGGGCTTCACACCCACGGTGCCGGTCACGGACGCCGGGTGCCGGATCGAACCACCCGTGTCCGAACCGACCGCGAGGGGAGCCTGGAACGAGGCGACGGCGGCGGCCGAACCGCCACCCGAACCACCGGGAATCCGGCCGAGGTCCCACGGATTGCGGGTGGGGCCGAAGGCCGAGAACTCCGTGGAGGAGCCCATGGCGAATTCGTCCAGGTTGGTCTTGCCGAGGATCGGCATGCCGGCCGCGCGCAGGCGCACGGCCAGCGTGGAGTCGTAGGGCGGGATCCAACCCTCGAGCATCCGCGAGGCCGCGGTGGTCTCGAGGCCCTCGGTGACCATGTTGTCCTTCACGGCCACGGGAACGCCCGCAAGCGGTCCGAGCGCCTCGCCGGCCGCACGGCTGCGGTCCACTTCCTCCGCGGCTGCTCGTGCCCCGCGACGGTTCGTGCGCAGGTAGGCGTGGACGTCGGCGTCCACCTCACCAATCCGCTCCAGGAACGCGTCCGTCACCTCGACGGCGGATACCTCGCCCGCCGTCAACAGCTCACCGAGCCGGACGGCGTCCAGCCTCGTCAACTCTTCCATCATTCCTCCCCCAGGATCTGCGGCACCAGGAACTGCCCGTCCTCGCTCGCGGGTGCACCCGCGAGTGCGGACTCCACGGGGAAGGGCTCTCCCGGCACGTCCTCGCGCATCACGTTCGCCATGGGGATCGGGTGGGAGGTGGCGGGCACCTCCGCGGAGGCGACCTCGCTGACGCGGGCGATCACGGAGGCGATCACGTCCAGTTCACCCGCGAACCGGTCGATCTCCTCCTCGGTCAGTTCGATCCGGGCGAGGGCCGCCACGCGGGCCACCTCGTGTCGGTCAATTGTGGACATGGCGCCGAGTCTACGGCGCGCTCCGGTGTGCAGCTGGAACCTGCCCGGTGCGCGGTCACGTCCCGGCGGGAGTGCGCTACGAGGCCGGACGAGGACGGACCCGGCGAGCCCACGTCGTCGACGGAAGACGCAGTGGACGGGACGAGGACGGACCGGGTGAGCCCACGTCGTCGACGGGCCGGAAGGGAAGGCGGTGCGCCGGTACCCCCCGGCCCCGTTAGGCTGGCGACCATGAGCCTCTCCGACGGCGTCGACCTGCGCAGAATGACGCGTCGGGTGGTGGCAACCTCGATTGCTATCCCGTTCGCCGCGGCCGCCGGAGTGATCGCTGTGGACCAGGTGCGGGTGCGGCGCGAACCGCCCACCGGCAAGTTCCCGCGCGCTGTCCCCGCCGTGGTGAATGCGGACGGCGGCAACCGGTTCGCCCTCTACACGGACGGTGACCACCTCTACGAGCAGATGCTCGCTGACATCCGTGCGGCCGAGGACTCCGTCTTCTTCGAGAGCTACATCTGGAAGGCCGACGCGGTGGGCGAGGAGTTCAAGCGCGAACTCACCGCCGCCGCGCGGCGAGGGGTCGATGTCTACGCGATCTACGACTCGTTCGCGAACCTGGTGGTTCCGAGGTCCTTCAAGACGTTCCATTCGGCGCTCAACGTACTGGCCTTCCCCCTGATCACGCCGGGCAACCCGTTCGCAATCCAGACGTACGCCAAGGACCACCGCAAGCTCCTCGTGGTGGATGAGCAAATCGGCTACGTGGGCGTCTACAACATCGGCAAGCTCTACTCGGACAGCTGGAGGGACACGCACCTCAGGCTGGAGGGCCCAGCCGTCTGGGAACTCGCGAACGCCTTCACAGATTTCTGGAACGCGCAGCGGAGACGGCACCACCCGTCGCTCCCCGATCACGGCGCGCGTTCCTGGGAGCCCCGCATCCGCGCGCTGCAGAATATGCCGGACCGGATGCTCTTCCCGGTGCGGGGCGCCTACATCGATGCAATCGAGCGCGCCACCAGCTCCGTGAGGGTCACGCAGGGCTACTTCCTCCCGGACGAGACCCTGGTGGACGCGTTGATCCAGGCAGCCGAACGTGGGGTGGAGGTGCAGGTACTCATCCCGGAGTACTCGAACCACGTGGTGGCCGACTGGGCCGGGCGCGCTGTCCTTGGCCCGCTCCTCGAGGGGGGCGTGAGGATCCACCTCTACCAACACGCCATGATCCACGCGAAGACCATGACGGTGGATGGACGCTGGACCACGCTCGGCACCACCAACATCGACCGGCTCTCGTTCACCGGCAACTTCGAGGTGAACCTCGAGATCTACGATCAGGCGGTGGCACTCCACATGGAGGAGATCTTCACCCGCGATCTCACCAACTCCCGAGAACTCACCCGCGAGAGGTGGGACAACCGGGGCACGCTGCGCCAGTTGGTGGAGCGGGCCGTCCGCCCACTCGCTCCGCTGCTCTAGCCCGCTGCTCTAGCCCGCTGAGCGATCAGAGGGCGGAGGGGCCGCCTGCGAGAAGGCGGACGAACTGCTCCTCGTCGAGGATTGTGAGGCCCAGTTCGTGGGCCTTCGTCTCCTTGGAGCCGGCCTTCTCCCCCACCACCACGAAGTCCGTGTTCTTCGAGACGGAGCCCGAGGACCTGCCGCCCGCAGCGAGGATGGCCTCCTTGGCCGAGTCCCGCGAGAAGCCCTCGAGGGACCCGGTCACCACCACGGTGAGGCCCTCAAGCGTGGTTACCTGTTCCGCCTCCGCCCCCTCCGGCGTGGGGTCCGCGAACGGCACGCCCGCGGCGCGCCACCGCTCCACGATTTCGCGGTGCCAGTCCACCTCGAACCATTCGCGAACCGCGCCCGCGGTGATGGGCCCCACCCCCTCGGTCTCCGCCAGGTCCTCGAGTGTGGCTGCCTCGATCGCGGCGAGACTCCGGTAGCGCTCCGCCAGCGGGCGCGCCGAGGTGGGGCCAATGTGCCGGATGGACAGGGCCACGAGGTAGCGCCAGAGCTGCTTTTCCCTGGCCTTCTCGAGCTCTCCGAGGAGCGTCTGCGTTGTGCCGGTGGGGCGGCTGTCCACCGCCGCAGGGTCCTTGCCGCGCACCTTCCGCCAGGGCGAGGTCCAGAAGTAGCGGAGCTGGCGCCAGTCTCCAGTGGGCTCACCGCCCACCCTCACTGGCCGGTACACCATCACATTCCGCAGCCGCTCGGCCGTCAGTTCGAAGAGTCCGGCCTCGTTGCGAAGCACCGGCTCCTGTTCGGGGGGCAGCAGCGCCTCCGCCGCAGCCCTGAGGTCTGCGGCCGCGAGTGCCCGGCGTTCCACATCCGCAAGCGCCACCTGTGTGCCGTCCTCGAGCTCGAGCCGCGCGCCGCCCGCGAGCGCCGCGGTGACCTCCTCGCGCCCCAGGTCCGGTTGGGTGAGGGCGAGCGCCGACTCCTCTCCGAGCGCCTCGATGTCCAACGCACCCCGGGAGCCCACGTGCTCCACGCGAGCCGAGAGCTGGGCGGGGCAGGTGGCGGCGTTCGGGCACCGGAGGTCCACGTCCCCCTCCTTGGCGGGCGCGAGGCGCGTGCCACAGGAGGGGCAGTACTCCGGCATCACGAATTCGCGTTCGGTGCCGTCCCGCAGGCTTTCCACCGGCGCCACGATCTCCGGGATCACGTCCCCGGCCTTGCGCAGCACCACCGTGTCACCGATCAGGACTCCCTTGCGCGCCACTTCGGAGGCGTTGTGGAGGGTGGCCTTCTGCACGGTGGACCCCGCCACGGTCACGGGTTCCATGACGCCGAACGGAGTGACCCGACCGGTCCGGCCCACCTGCACCCGGATATCGAGGAGGTGGGTATTGACCTCCTCCGGGGGATACTTGTACGCCACCGCCCAGCGCGGTACGCGTGACGTGGCCCCCATCTGCTCCTGAAGCGCACGGTCATCCGCCTTGACCACGATCCCGTCGATCTCGTGGACCACGCTGTGCCGGTGCTGCGCGAAGTGGGCGATCATCTCCTCCACCTCCGCCTGCGTGGAGGTGTGCCGCGTGTCCGCGGAGACCGGTATCCCCCAGCGCTCGAACAGGCGGTAGACCTCCCACTGGGTGGCAGGCAGCTCCCCGTCTGTCCACTCGAGCGCACCGATGCCGTGGGCGATGAAGGCGAGCGGCCGTGAGGCCGTGACCGCCGCGTCCTTCTGGCGCAGTGAGCCCGCAGCCGCGTTCCGGGGGTTCGCAAAGGGCGGCCGCCCGCTCTCCACCAACTGCTGGTTCAGGCCCGCGAACGCCACCACCGGGAAGTAGACCTCCCCCCGGATTTCCACCAGTTCCGGGAGGTCTGCGCCCACCAGCCGGTGCGGCACGTCCCCGATCGTCAACACGTTGGCCGTGACGTCCTCACCCACGCGTCCGTCCCCGCGGGTGGCGGCCTGGGCCAGCCGACCGTTCCGGTAGGTGATGTTGATGGCAAGTCCGTCCACCTTCAGCTCACTGGTGGTGGGCACCTCCTCCATCCCCGACGCTTTGCGGACACGCTCCGTCCAGACGCGGAGATCCTCGATGGAGAAAACGTCCTCGAGGCTCATCATCCGCGCGCGGTGCTCCACCGGCGCGAACGTGGTGGATACGGCCGCCCCAACACGCTGCGTGGGCGAATCGGCCGACTGCAACTCCGGGAATTCCCGCTCCAGGTCCTGGAGCTCGTGGATCGCCTGGTCGTACTCCGCGTCGGAGATCGTGGGTGCGTCCGCGCCGTAGTACGCCTGTTGTGCCTCCTCCACCCGGGTGGCAAGGCGGGTCCAGTGTTCGCGGGCAGCATCGAGATCCACGCGCCAATCATGGCAGGCACCCCTGACTCACACCTGCGCAGGACGGAGGTTGGGCGACGACGCAGGCCCGGTTACGCAGTCGGGCGCCGCGACGACGCAGGCCCGGTTCCGCCGTCGGGCGCCGCGACGACGCAGGCCGGGTTCCGCCGTCGGGCGCGGCGACGACGCAGGCCCGGTTACGCCGTCGGGCACGGAGACGGGTTGGGGGGTGACCGTGTCAGAGGGACGTGGCATGCTCGCCGTATGTGCGGACGATACGCATCCTTCCGGCAGGCTCAGGAGCTCGCAGACATCTTCGAGATCGACGTGGTCTCCCCCGTGGCTGCGCAGCTGCCCCCCTCATGGAACGTGGCACCCACCCAGGCGGCCCGGATCGTGCGGGAGGAGGCGCCGCGAGGAGAACTCCTCCGGATCCTCGACGCGGCGAGGTGGGGCCTCATACCCTCATGGGCGAAGGACGAGAAGATCGGCAGCCGGATGATCAACGCGCGCAGCGAGACCATCACCGAGAAGCCCTCCTTCCGCGGGCCGGTCCGCTACTCGAGGTGCGTGGTGCCCGTGGAGGGCTACTACGAGTGGCAGGCAGTGGAGGGCCGGCGCGCCAAGACCCCGTTCTACCTCCATGCCGCGGACGGCGGGCCGCTGATGCTCGCAGGAGTGACCTCACTGTGGCGGGACGAGCTGCTCACCTACAGCATCGCCACCCGGAACTCCGAGGGGAACCTGGCCGACCTCCACGATCGCGAGCCCGTGATGCTGACGCCGGACCTCGTGGCGCCCTGGCTGAATCCCTCTCTCCGCGATCCCGCGGAGGTGGCCGAACTGCTGCGCCAGCCCCGGCCGCAGGTGGCACTCCACGAGGTGTCCACGATGGTGAACGCGCCGCGGAACAACACTCCCTCGCTCATCGAGCCACTCATCTCGACTCCGCCGTTGGCATGAGTGGTGTGTCCGCCGTCGGAGTGACAGCCCGGACAATGCGCCCAACTAGGCTGGCGGTATGAGTCCCTTCGCGACGGCGCGCCCGAGCCTCGGTGACGTCGCGCTCGGACTCGGCGCCGTGGCCTTCCTGGGATGGTGGGCCGTCGCCTACCTGCTGAATGACTACTCGGGCTCCGTGGCGCAGCCATTCCTGCTGTGGACCGCGGCGGGGATCGGCGCACTCAAGCCCGTGGCCCTCATCTGGCGGCGCTCGAGCCCCATCGTCTCCGGTTTCACGTTCATCGCGCTCTCCGCGATCCAGTTCGTGCTCGTCCCGGTCTCGCTCCCCACCGACACACTCTTCCTCGTGGTGGTCTACTCGCTCGTGGCCTTCGCCCCGCGGTGGGCCGGATGGCTCGGACTCGCCGTGAACACGGGGGGCGCCGTGGCGGTGGTTCTCAGCAGCACCCCGCGAGCGCTCTGGGACCTCACAGACCTGGCGGTGGATATCGCCGTGATGGCGGTGCTCGGAGTGGCGGCGTGGACGCTCGGAGTATCCACCCGTACCCGCATGGAGCGCCTCGCCACGCTCGAGTCACAGGCAGCACGACTCCAGTCGGAGCGGAATCAGGAGGCGCTCCTCGCCGCCTCGAACGAACGCACCCGGATTGCCCGCGAGATGCACGACATCATCGCCCACTCCCTCTCCGTGATGATCGCCCAGGCAGATGGCGGCCGGTATGCGGCGATCGCCGATCCCGGGGCGGGCCAGCGCGCGCTCTCCACCATCTCCGAGGTGGGCCGGGCCTCGCTGGCGGATATGCGGCGGCTCCTCGGAGTCCTTCGCGAGACTACGGACGAATCCTCTCCCATCACGCCCCAGCCCGCCGATGCAGACCTCGACGAGTTGGTGCGCGGGGTGCGCGAGGCCGGACTCCGGGTCTCGCTCGTGCGCATGGGAGAGGCCCGCACGCTGCCCCCGGGCGCGGGGCTCACGGTCTACCGACTGGTGCAGGAGGCACTCACCAACTCAATGAAGCACGCCGGGCCGAACGCCCGCGTCACCGTACTCGTGCAGTGGCTCCACTCCGCGCTCGCACTCGAGATCAGCGACGACGGGAGGGGAGCGGCTGCGGCCAGCGACGGGAAGGGTCACGGACTCGTGGGGATGCGCGAGCGCGCGGCAATCTTCGGCGGCAGTGTCTCCGCGGGCCCGCGTCCCGGTGGCGGCTTCCAGGTGAAGATCCTCATTCCACTCCCGGACGACCGCGCCCGACCCGTTCCCCGCGGAGACGCCCCACCCTCCTCACCGGCCACGGCACCGGCACCCACAGGCGGACCGCACACCACCGTGGAGGCCACCGCCGGGAAGGCCCCTCCTGCCAACCCAAGCTCCGCCGTCGGCGATGACTCGCGGAGATTCGGCCCACCCACGGCCTTCAGCCCACCCACCCACCTCAGAGGAGTGTCATGACCATCCGCGTTGGAATCGTTGACGACCAGCAGCTGGTACGTGCCGGATTCGCCCTCGTGATCAACTCGCAGCCGGACATGGAGGTGGTGATCGAGGCCGGAGACGGCGCACAGGCGCTGCGGGCCCTCGCGTCCTATGACTGCGACGTGGTGCTCATGGACGTGCGAATGCCGAACATGGACGGCCTCGAGGCCACATCCCGCATCACGGATCAGGGGGCCCTCCCCCGCGTGATCATCCTGACCACGTTCGACCTCGACGAGTACGTGATCCAGGCGATCAAGTCGGGCGCCTCCGGCTTCCTGCTGAAGGACGCGCCCCCGGAGGAGATGCTCGCGGCCATCCGCACGGTGCATGACGGGGACGCCGTGATTGCCCCCTCGTCCACCAAGCGGCTCATCGCGCACCTCGCCCACCTCCTCCCGGACGAGCAGCGAGCCCGTCCGGAGATCATCAAGACGCTGACCGAACGCGAACGTGAGGTCCTGGTCAACATGGCACGGGGGCTCTCCAACACGGAGATTGCCTCGGACCTGTTCGTGGCCGAGGCCACGGTGAAGACCCACGTGGGGCGCATCCTCGCGAAACTCGGTGCCCGCGACCGCGTCCAGGCCGTGGTGACCGCCTACGAGACCGGGCTCGTCACTCCCGGCCTCTGAGTACGACCATGGACGGAGGAGGCCCCCACTCCCGCGCCCGATGCAGGGCCGCGGTGGAAGGGCATAACGTGAACGCATGATCAGGGACCCGAACGCTCCGATCGCGGTATCGGGCCGCCGCCTCACGAAGGTCTATGGCGAGCCCCCCGTCACGGTGGTGGCGCTGTCCAACGTGAACGTGGACTTCGCCGCCAGCCACTTCACGGCCATCATGGGCCCCTCGGGGTCAGGGAAGTCCACCCTGCTGCACGTACTCGCCGGACTCGACACACTCTCCTCGGGCCAGGTGGTCCTCGGGGATACCGACCTGACCGCGCTGGACGACAC
>JAAZBW010000019.1 GCA_012513625.1 Actinomycetales bacterium
CCCGACGTCGACTGTGTGGTTGCGTCTCCCAACCCCGACGTCGACTGTGTGGTTGCGTCTCCCAACCCCGACGTCGACTGTGTGGTTAAGTTTCGGGTGCCCGTACCCAAGCCACACAGTCGACGCAGGGTTCCCGTACCCAAACCACACAGTCGGCGGAATGTGGGGGTCATGGGACGCTCGGGACCCAGCGCTCCACCGGAGCCTGGGCCGACTGGCTGATGAGGGGCAGCTCGAGCCCGGGCACGAGCGAGACGGAGCGGCCGGTCACGGTGGCGGTCGCCATCTCCATGGAACGGGCCACGGCGATCGTGGAGCCGGCGAGCACGCGCTCACCCCCGAGCTGGGAGATGAAGGAGGCGGCGGCGGCCTGCCCCGTCCCCTCGGAACCGGTGTGGGCGCTCGCCGCGTTGGCCGCGGCGTAGGCGGCATGCCGCGCCACGTCCGAGGCGTGGTAGTACAGCGCACCCTGGATGACCCCAAAGATGAGCATCATGACGGCGGGGAAGATCACCGCAGTCTCGAGGGTGAGGGAGCCACGTTCACCGTCACGGCGTGAGCGCCCACCCTCCCTCAGCGGAGGTCTCCACCCGCGCCGGAAGAATGCTTTCATAGCGCGAGGATTCGAGGTCAGCCGCCGGTGATCTGGCCGGAACGGCTGGTGATCGCATTGGTGATCACGGCAACCAGAGCCACGGCCGCCAGCAGCAGTGCGAGTGTGATGACCACCTGCTCGAGCGTGACCGAGCCGCGCTCGCGCTCCGAGTAGACGGTGTCCACGCGCTGCTTCAGCGCGGACGAGAACACATGGAAGGTTGCGATGAGGTTCAGCACGGAGGATCCCCCTTCGGTGGTGCGGTATCGCCGGTTGTCAGTGTCTAGGTCTTGCGCGGGAAGTTCAAGGACTGCGGCCCAACTCACACGGCTCGTTCACCCGCCGGTCGGAGGGAGGAGACGCGCGGTAGCGGGCGGAGCACCACCCTAGTTGGCCAGCAGCGTGACCGTGGCCGGGTAGGCCACCACCACGAGCACGAGCAGGGAGGTGAGGGTCATGGGGATGGTCATCCGCTCGGACTCCCGGTTGGCGGCTGCGTGTTCGCGGGCAAGCTGGGCGGAGCGCAGCGCCTTCGCGCGGCCGCGGAGCGTCTCGTAGATCTGGGCGCCACCCTCGCCGGAAAGCCGCATGATGTCCCCGATATCCCCCAACTCGGGGATGTCCAGTTCCTGCTCCAGCTCCTCGATGGAGTCCCACGGCCGCCGCCCGGACCAGCGGGCCCGGTTCAAGGCCCCGTTGATGCGCTGGAACGCCCAGTTGCTGGAGATCTGCGCGGAGACGGTCAGCGCCTCGTTCGCCATCATCCCGGAGATGCGGCCGATGGAGAGGAGGTCCAGGTAGGCGGAGGCCGAGCGCGCGAAGTCCTCGCGCGCCTCCTCTGCCTGGCCCTTGAGGAGCAGGTCCGGCAGCAGCCAGCCGCCCACCGCCATCACGAGCGCGGCAGCGAGCATCAGGTAGGGCGGGATCCCGAATCCGGAGATCTGGAACACCCAGATGATCACCGGGGTGAACAACAGCCCGGCCACGGCGCCCAGCACCTTCTCACCCAGCAGGACGTGGCGCGCCTTGCCGAGCACTGCGAGGTCCTCATCCCGGGCAGTCAGCCCGGGCACGGACCGACCCTGGAATCGCCGCTGCGCCCAGATACCGAGGCGGGAGGAGAGCGTGGGGGCCTCCTCCACCACCTCCACGATCTCGCTCGAGCCCTCAAGCCGCGTGATCGCCCCCGTCAGGGAGGGAACCGCCGGCACGAACTCCCGCAGCAGCAGGAACACTCCCACTCCCCCGGCCGCACCAATCAGGGCCGCAACCAGCCAGGTCATGCAAGCCTCCGTCCGGGGTACTGCTCCGGATCGGAGACGAGGAAGCGGGGGCGGGGCTTGCCGTCGGAAATCTTCTTCATCCACCACAGCACGCCCAGGTAGGCGGCCGCGATCACGGCGAGCACCACCTGGCCGAGCGGCGTGCGGTACTCCGCACCAAAGCTCGGGTTCAGCACCACGAACCCCAGCAACCCCAACGAAATAATCGTCACCCACTGCACGGTGGTGCGCGGGCCGGCCCGCTCCGCCTCGATCTGCTGGATCACCCGCGTCTGATCCGCCACCGCGTCCGCCAGCTCGGCCAGCGCCCGGGAGAGCCCGCCCTTGCGGGTGCGGGAGCCCATGATCAGGGCGCCGGCCACCAGGTCCGCGGTGGCATCGTTCATCTCGTCCGCCCACAGGCGCACCGCAGGCTCGATCGGCTGGCCGGCCTCGAGCCGCGCCACCAGCCGGCCCATCTCCGGCTTGATCTGGGGCGGCGTGGAGGCCAGCGAGGAACGCACGGCCTCCTCGAGTCCCACTCCCGTAATGAGCACGCCGGACAGGGAACGCGTCCACGTCTCCAACGCCTCTGAGCGTGCCGCCGTGTTGGCACTCCTCCCCCCGCGCAGCAGCTCCGGCAGGAGGTAGGCGCCCACCACCATGATCGGCAGCCAGATCACGGAGCGCGTCACCACCCCCAGCACGACGCCGAGCACGGCCCCGATCGCCAGGTTCCGGATCCGCCGCGGCGCCTCCGGCCCGGTGAGCGCGAGCCGCTTCATGAGGCCCTCCTGCCGTTGCGGCCGCAGCGCGGGCCGCGAACGTTCCTCCGCCGGCAGGAAGGACATCGCGAACACGATCACCCCGAACGCAAAGACCAGCCCCAGAAGCAGACCAAGAAGCGAAGGACTCACCGCCGCACCTCGTCCCACAGCCCGCTCTGGATGCCGAACAGGGAGCGGTCGAAGCCGGCATCCACCAACTCGGCCATGAAAGTGGGCTCGTGCACGGGAACGGCGCGGCCCTTCGCGTCCGGCATGAACACGTGGGTCACCGCCACCCGCCGCTCGCCCTCGCCGAGCCCCACCTCGATCACCTCGGAGAGGTAGCGGTGCCGCTTGCCCGTGACCGGGTCCACCTCCACCTCGTTGAACAGGATCAGATCGATGTGCTGACCCACCTGCCGGTAGGCGAACGCCTCCGAGTTGGAGGCGTCCTCCACCGCGCAGGTTACGAGCCGCTCGATCACGTCCTCCGCACTGTTCGCGTGGATGGTAGAGAGTGAGCCGTTGCCCATCTGCATGGCCTTGAACATGGGGACCACCTCAGCGCCACGCACCTCCCCCACGATCACGCGGTCGATGTTGAACCGCAGCGACTCGTACACCAGCTCGTTCACCGTGATCTCACCGGCAGCCCGGCCATCCCGGCCGATCTCCCCGGAGCCGGGGCGGGCCTCCATCGCCGTCACCCGCTGGTGCCGCTCCGGCATCTGGTGCAACTTCAGCTCGTACTCGGTCTCGATCGTGGCAATCGACTCCCACGGATCCATCGCGTTCGCGAGCGCCCGCACCAGCGTGGTCTTGCCGGAACCCTGGCCGCGTCCGGACACCACGATCGACTTGTGGGCCCGCACCGCCGCGGAGAGGAACTGCTCCAACACGCGGTCCAACGAGCCGAACTCGCGCAACTGCTCCAGATCGATGTCCGGCAGCCGATCCCGCCGGATCACCACCTTCGGGCGAGGCGTGACCCACGCCGTCGCCTGAAGACGCTGACCCCCCGGCAGGGCGAGCTTCAGGAACGGGTTCGAGGGCGTGAACGAACGCTCCGAGCGCGAGCGGCGCGAGGCGATGAACGCCAAATCGCGGATCAGCTGCTCATCCGATTCCGCCACCGGATCCGCCACCGTGCGCCGCCCTTCCGAGTGCAGCAGCAGCACCTGGTCGAAGCCGGTGATCTCGATGTTCTCCACCGTCTCGTCATCCACCAGCTCCTGCAGCCGGCCGAGCCCGAACAGCTTGTTCAGCAGCGCATCCTTCACCCGCTGCGTGTAGACCGCATCCCACGGCGGAGACCCCGCCGCCACGAGCGCGCGCACGTGCTCGCGCAGCGTCTCCTCGATCAGGCGCCGCCCGATCTCCTTCTGCGCCTCCTCCGTGAGCCCGCGGCCCTCGAACTCCTCCGCCAGCTGCACGGAGATGCGCGCCTGGAGGCCGTCGATCTCACTCCAGAACGAGGAGGAGGCAACACTCCGCAACTGGTTCCTGGTCCCGCCTCCCGGCCCCAGATCGATGCGTGGGCCCGCCTCGGCGCGCGCGCGCGGGTCGCCGTAACGAGGGCCACCCTCGGCTGGTCCGCTGGGCTCGGCCTGCGTCTGCGTCCCCACCGCGTAACGACCCGACGACGCGGGTGCGGCTGGCACGTTCCCTCCCGTGGAGGGGCCGGCCGCCGAGGCCGCCGACGGCGCAGCCGGGCCTGCGCTGCCTCCCTGCGCGGGCGCGGGGTAGGCCGAGTGCGCGGACGGTGCGGAGTTGCCGTTCCCACCCGGGTGAGCTCCACCCAAGTCACCGGACGGACCGGGCTGGCCCCCGCCGTCGGGAGAGGGTGGGCTGAAGAGCGGAAGAGAATCGAGCGAGGGAAGGGCCGCGGGATCCTGCGGATCCCACCTCGAGCGCTGGTTCACTGGTCTACCCCCTGGAGTTGCTGGCGGCGGCGCGCGATGCGCTCGCGGACGGTGCTGCCGAGCGCACCGAGCGAGCGGCCCAGCGGCCGCGAGGAGAAGTTGCGCGGCTCCGGCGCGCCCGTGGCGTAGACGGCGGCGGACTTCGGGTCCCACGCGATGTCACCGGCGAGCGGGAGGCCGCAGGTCTTCGCGATCTCGCGGGCCCCGTAGGGGCGGCCGGAACCGACCACCACCACGGCGGTGCCCATGATGTCCGCGGCCACGTCCGCCACCTTCGCGTAGCGCTGCGAGAACTCGCGTGCCGTGTACACCTCCGGGAGGGAGGAGCGGGTCAGGATCAGGTGGTGGTCCGCCATGGCCACGAGGGACTCGCGCTCGTCCAGGCGGCCGCCCACCCGGCCGAGGTCCACGATCACGTCCACGCCTGCGGCCTCGAGGGAGCGGAAGGCACTGCCGAGATCGCCCCACATGCCGGCGAGCGCGCCGGACTGGGCGGGGTTCGGGAATCCGGCGAGCAGGAGCACGTCCTTGGCGAGTTCGATGGTCTGGGTCCAGATGGCGTCAATCATGGACATCTGCATCTGGGCCACGGCGAGCTGGACGATCCCGCGATCGTGCGGGATCTCCCCGCGGCGGTAGCCGGCGAGCACGGAGGAGCCGGAGAGGTCCGCCTCCACGAGGACCACGGGAGAGCCCCACGTGAGGGCCAGGCCGAGTGCCGCCGTCGTGACGCCGGGGGCGCCCTTCGCGGAACCGAGAGTGATGACTGCCATGGTGGCCTCAGCCCCTCGGCTCGCCCACGGCCACGGTGAGGCGGCCGACGGCGTTGCGGGCGGTGAGTTCGGCGGCGTCGTTGCGGTCCACGGCCACGGTGAGGACCACCGTGCCGGTGGTGCCCACCTCGCGCTGGGAGATGTAGGTGCCGGACTTGGGCTCCATGACCACGTTGAGATCGTTCACGCTCGCGGGTGTCTCGGAGATGATCAGGTTACGGCCGGCGGAGAGGCCGATCGCGGGCATGCGGCTCGGCTCCAGGGTGACGGCGATGACCCACTCGTCCTCACCCACCTCGTACGCGGAGGCGAAGGCGCCCTCGGTGAGGAGTGAGCCGGAATAGAGCGGCTGCTGGGCCACGCGGCCCACCACGTTGTTGAGCTGGTCCCAGCCCACCATCTGGAGGTCCACCACGTCCACGGAAATTTCGCTCTGCGCGAGGTCCGCGGCCTCGATGCGCTCGCCCGGCTGCACGTCCGCGGCGATCCGGATCACCGAGCGGGTCTCGTTGCCCTGGTTCGCGAGCCACACACCGCCAAGAGCGGAGAGGGCGATCAGCATGAGCGCGATGGCCATCATCATGGGGCTGCGCTTGCGCGCCACGGGGTTCTGGCCCGGGGCCTGATTCTGGGTCTTCTGGCTTTGCTGGTTCTGGTTCTTTGCGGCCGCTCTCGCACTCCGTGAGGAGCGGGTGGCCGAGGGATCGGCTGCGTCCTGCTCAGGCGCCATCGTCATGTGTGCTTCCCCCGTTTGGTGAGTGGGCCGCCTAGGGCCGTGGGCCCGATCCGGGCACCCCAGCCGAGACTAGGACTGTTTCCGGGCGAAACTCAATGATTACTCGTGCGTTGAGCGGGGTTTTGGGCCGGTTCTGGCGGTGATTCCGGTCACGGATGGTGGTTGCATCTCAGATGGGTTGGGGGTTGGAGGTTGGGCGTTGGGGTTTGGGGGGTGCTGACTGCGTGCCGCGGGTTCGGGCGCGCCTTGCATGGGCCCTCGGCGCTGATTGATGTGACTCCGGGCGCGCCTTGCATGGGCCCTCGGCAATGTGAGGTGTGATGCAGATCACATTGTATGAATGTCCTTGCGCAAGACTCCCGCGCAAGACCTCTCCGATGAAATGGCTGTTGTGGCTCGCGGGCCAGCTTCCGAATTCCGGGAGCGAACCCGAGGGGACAGGGGGTTCCCGGGCCACACGGG
>JAAZBW010000280.1 GCA_012513625.1 Actinomycetales bacterium
CTGAAAGATCGCGGAGTGCTCGGAGTCCACGGGCACCACCTGGCCCGGGAATCGCTGGGCAGCACGCACCAGGTCGCCGCCCGCCACGAGCGACTCCTTGTTCGCGAGCGCGAGCACCGCCCCACTCTCGAGCGCGGCGAGCGTGGGCGGCAGCCCGAGCGAACCGGTGACTCCGTTGAGGACCCGCCACCCGGGGCGGGCAGTCGCGGCGAGGTCCCGAGCGGCGTCGTCGCCCTCCAGGACCTCCACGGGCTCTCGATGTCCGACGGCGGAGAGCGCCTCCCGTAGTTCGGCTGCGGCCCCCCGGCGGGCGACGGCGACGACAGGGGCGCGCGTCTCGGCCACCTGCTGGGCGAGGAGGGCCACGTCGCCCCCGCCAGCGGCCAGCCCGCGCACTGTCATCCCCTCGGAGGCGACCACCTCGAGGGCCTGGGTTCCGATCGACCCCGTGGAGCCGAGGATGAGTACGTTGGTCATTCGACGGCGAGAAGTACCTCGACCGCGCGGTCGAGGAAGGAGTCGACGACGGCCTCGTCATACGCGTTCGAGCCGCGGGCGGCGGCGAAGGTGGCGAGCCGGATCTGCTGGGCGGAGATCGGGGTCCCGTTCTCGAAGTAGTCGATGAGCCGCTCGCAGAGCGTGTCCACCTCGGCCTTCGCGTACCCGCGGCCGCGGGCCTCCGTGAACCGCGCCCCATCGGCCCGCTGCAGACGCGGGTAGAGGGAGGTGGCGCGATCCACCTGCGCGTCCACCCACTCCTCCTCGGAGTTCTCCCTGACGAAACCCGCGCGGCGGCGCCGCACGAGGGCGGCCTCCAGCCGGTCGAGGGCGGCGTCCACGTGCGGGGTGGAGTAGCCATCCACCACGATGTCGAAGGCGGAGGAACGCACGTCCTCCTCTGTGAGCGTGTCCCCGCTGGAGCCCGGTGCGGCCTCATAGGCCTCGCGCGCCCGGGCGAAGAAGGAGTCCACCTGCGTCGGCTGGTATCCGCGGTGCCACCGGCCCACACGGGGGAACAGGTCCTTCATGGTCACTTCCTCCTCAGGACGTCGGCGGCCAGCTGGCCGCATGCTCCGTCGATATCACTACCACGAGTGTCCCGCACGGTGGTCCTGATCCCGGCATTGCGGAGCGTGTCGACGAACGTGGCCTCGACGCCGCGCTCGGAGGCGGTCCACATGGATCCCGGGGTGGGATTCAGCGGGATGGGGTTCACGTGGGCCCAGCCGTGGCCGCGGCGGTTCAGTTCGTCCGCGAGCAGCTGGGCGCGCCAGCGGTGGTCGTTGATATCCCGGATGAGCGCGTACTCGATCGAGACACGCCGCCCCGTGGCCTCGAAGTAGGCCCGCGCGGCGTCCAGCAGCTCGCCCACCTTCCAGCGGGAGTTGATGGGGATCAGATCGTCCCGCAAGGCGTCATCCGGGGCGTGGAGGGAGACCGCGAGCGTGACGGGAATGCCCTCCTCTGTCAGCTTCCGGATCGCCGGAACGAGGCCCACGGTGGACAGGGTGATGTTGCGGGCGGAGATGCCGAAACCCTCGGGGACGGGCTGGGTGAGCCGCCGGATCGCAGCCATCACGGCGTTGTAGTTGGCCATCGGTTCACCCATCCCCATGAACACGATGTTCGA
>JAAZBW010000281.1 GCA_012513625.1 Actinomycetales bacterium
CGCTTCCCCCACGGTGCCCCCTCGCTGCGGGCGGCCCACCTCCTCGCCGTGGAGGGCGACTACACGTTCGGCCGTTCCGTCCGCGTGGTGGGAGAGGTCCGTCTTCCCGGCGACGACGGGGCCCGCCTCATCGCCGACGGTGCGGTGCTGCGGGGGCCCGGTGTGGACGGTGTGGTTGAGAGGGGCGAGGTGCCCGCCGTCGACGCCGAACTCGACGGGCTTGTGGGCGTGACGGACGGTGAGCCGGACGGGACCGCGGCGGGATGACGCCGGAGGAGCTCGCCGTCGTCGGGAGGGTGGAAGAGACCCTCGCCGCGCACGGCGAGCCTGCGCCCGGAGAGCCGCGCGCCGACGAGACGGTGCAGCAGCGGCTCGTCCCCCGCGCCGAGCGGTACGGGATCGGGAAGGCGCTGCGCGAGGTGGTGCCGTTCGAGGCGCTGGCGTACTGGCGCGCCTCGGACCGCCGAACGGACCCGGTGGACACTGTGATTGCTGCCCACGCGGGGCGCGACGACCGGTTGGTTCCGCTGCGGGTGGAGCGAATGGCGGCCTCGCCGTACTCGTTCCTGCGAGGCGCGGCGGATGTGATGGCGTGGGACGTCTCCACCCTCCCGGCCACCGGAATCATGCCTGTGATCTGCGGCGATGCCCACCTCGGAAACGTTGGCTTCTACCGGTCTCCCGAGGGCAACCTGGTGATCGATCTGAACGACTTCGACGAGGCACACACCGGTTCGTGGGAGTGGGACCTGCGCCGGCTCACCGCCTCCGTGTGGGTGGCCGGGCGGGAGAACAACGCCACCGAGGAGGAGTGCCTCGAGGCGGCGCGCGCGTGCGTGGAGGCCTACCGCGAGGAGGTGCGGTTCCTCTCCGACACGCCGCTGCTGGCGCGAGCGTTCAACCGGCTGGATGTTGAGGGCCTGAACGAGACCGTGACCGAGCACTCGCTGCGGGGTGAGATTGAGCGCACGGTGAAGAAGGCGCGTCGGAACGTCTCGGACAGGAAGCTCCCGAAGGTCACAGCCGGGGAGGGCGAGGAGCGCCTCATCGTGGAGGACCCGCCCGTTGTGCTGCGGGTTCCGAAGGAGCGGCACGGGCAGATCGGGGTGGCGCTCGATGAGTACCTCGGGACGCTCACCATGCAATGGAAGCGCGTGGTGGGCTCCTACTTCCTTGCCGATGCCGCTCACAAGGTGGTGGGCGTGGGCTCCGTGGGGTTGCGCGCGTACGTGGCACTGCTCGAGGGCTCGGACCCCGCAGATGTGTTGTTCCTGCAGCTCAAGGAGGCGCGACGCTCCGTGATCGCACCGTACGTGCACGGCGCGAGGGCGTGGCACCGCCACCAGGGCGAACGCGTGGTGGAGTACCAGAGGGACCTGCAGACGGTGTCCGATCCGCTACTCGGCTGGACCTCGTTCGACGGGCGCCAGTTCTACGTGCGCCAGTGGAGGAACCAGCAGGGCACCATCGACCTCTCGGCCATCACGCCGCAGGCGCTGCGGGACTACGCGGGGATCGTTGGTCACCTCCTGGCGAAGGGTCACGCGCGCACCTCCGGGGCCTCGCGGATTGCGGGCTACCTGGGGCGGAGGGACCACGCGGCGGCGGCGTTCGCGCGCTGGGCGCGGGCGTACGCGGACCAGACAGAGGCCGACCACGCCGCGTTTGTGGCGGCCCGGGCAGTGGGCCGCCTGCCCGCGTACGGGTGACTGCGGCGGAGAGTTTGCCCCCTACCGCGGCGGGCCGGGTGCGCGTGTATGGGTGAGCGCAGCTGGGAGTCTGCCCCCTACCGTGGCAGGCCGACCCTGTTGTCCGATTCCGGGTGAGTGCGGCGGGCCCACCCTGCCGCCTCCATCGCCCATTGGGGCGCCACCTCTGAAGTTATTGGGTGGATTGTTAGAAGTTAGACCACAAACAATCCACCCAATAGTTCTGGCCGGCGGAGTTCGCGCCTGACGGCGTCCCAGATCGCTCCCGATTGCATCGGAGACCGTCTCTCCACAATGGTGTGGTGGCTGCCCTCCTCCACATCTCGCACGTCCGTGGCTGCTCGGCAGGCCTACTCAGGTTCATGCTTCACTCCATGGAACGACTCCCCAAAGGTCTCGAGTGGGTAGACGACCGGCAGCACGGGCTGGTGACTTCGGAAGATGTTCGTGCCGCGGGCCACTGGCCCAACAAGGCGTACGCGCGAATTGCCGCCGGTGTTTGGAGGCGGGTCCACCCGGGTGTCTATCTCGCGAATGCCGCAGAGCCGACCCTGAAGCAACGTGTGTGGGCCGCGCTTCTTTATGTCGGCCCGCGGGCGATGCTCTCGTATCGCTCTGCCGCGTGGGCGTCGGACATGGTGTCACGGCTTGGGGATGTGGTTCATGTGACCGTGCCACACCGGACGACGGTGAACCCCACTCCCGGGATTCAGGTCCATCGGACGCGTCGGAGGCCCGTCAAGTTTGCCAATCCATGGCGTACGGAGATCCACGAGACAGTCTTGGACCTGTGTGAGGCGGCCGATTCCGATGATGAGATCCTTGGTTGGATCGCTGACGGAGTACGAAGTGGCGCCAGCACCTCTCTGCTGCGATCCAGGTTGGCGAAACGTTCGCGTTTTCGGGGACGGGCGCGCGTGCTCGAGTTCCTCACCGAAGCGCAGGAGGGGATTGAGTCCCCGATGGAGCTGCGGTACCGCCGCGACGTGCTCATCGCACATGGGCTACCCGTTGGCGAGCACCAGGTGCGGGGAACTGCCAATGGCCGTCGGCATC
>JAAZBW010000282.1 GCA_012513625.1 Actinomycetales bacterium
CCAAAGCCGCGAAACTCCACACAGCTTGACAACCCGCGCATGGGTTCACTCAGGCACCACTCGCCTCAACAAGTAGTGTCGCTACTTGTCCAAACACCGTTAGCTTCACAACTTGTCCGGGCGGGGGCCGTCGGCAGTGGCCCAGGGGGCATGGGGGCCGTCGGCAGCGGCCGGAAGTGCGGCATCAGTGCCCCAGGAGGGGCTGTGAGCCGTGGCCGGACCTTCGTCGCGGCCTGGGCGGGACCGATTCCCCCGGCTAGGCGCTCGATCGGGCTCGTCTCGTTGACCGGAGTGGACGACGTGGCGGGGGCGGCGATGTGCCCCCTACTGCGTCCCTCCCATGACAACGGCAGTTGCCACCGAACACGGCGAACTTTTGGGCTTCTACGTGCCGTTCTCGGCGGCAACCGTCAGGTTTGTCGGTTGCCATGGACTCCAGGGACGGATGGTGGCGGGGTAGCGGCGTGGAGCGGGGCGAGAGGCCTTGCCAGCGCCGACGAAAGGCGCCAGCGATGGGCGGCGACACAACGACGTCAGGTGGGCGGCGTCGTCGACGGGATTTCTGGTCTAAGCCACGCAGTCGATGGACGATGTGCGCAACCTAAGCCACACAGTCGATGGACGATGTGCGCAACCTAAGCCACACAGTCGGCGAGAAGTCGGGCGAACTCAGGACCAGCTGGGCGGGCCCGCGCTGCCGGCCTCGTACTCCTCGAGGGGTACCTCGCTGCGGCGCCAGGCGTCGAGGACGGGCTCGCAGATGCGCCAGCACTCCTCGGCGATATCGCCGCGGACGGAGATGAGGTGGTTGCCGTCCAGGATGCCTGTGAGCACCTCGGAGTAGGGGGCGAGCGTGCGTTCGCCGAGCGCGGCGTTCAGGTCCTCGGTGCCGAGACGGAACTTGCTGCCGCCCTTGTTGGTGACGATGCGGACGGTGATCTCGTCCGGGTTGAGGTCGATCGTGAGCGCGTTGGCGGGCGGGTAGCCGCCCATGCCGTGCGGCGCGAACGCCACCGGCTGCAGGGTGAGCGTGATCTGACGGCGGTCCTTGGCGAGCGCCTTGCCCGAGCGGAGGCGGATGGGGACGCCGGACCAGCGCCGGCTCGCGATCTCGAGGTCCAACTCCGCGAGGGTTTCGGTCTCCCGCGCCGGATCCACGCCGGTTTCCTGCGCGTAGTCCGGGATCTCGCGCCCGCCCACTGTTCCTGCGGTGTAGCGGGCGCGCCGGGAACTGGCCGTGGGACTGAAGTCCTTCACCTGGGTGACGGAGAGGACGTGTGCCATGAGGTCGTGGACCACGCGCGGCTCGAGTCGGGCCGGTTCCTCCATGGTGATGATCGCGAGCACGAGGAGGAGGTGGCTCTGGAGCATGTCGATCAGGGCGCCGGCGCCGTCGTAGTAGCCGGCGCGGCCTTCGAGCGCGATGGTCTCGTCCGCCACGATGTAGATGCTCTCCACGTGCGCGGAGCTCCAGATCGGCTCGAACAGGCGGTTCGCGAACCGGAGCGCGAGCAGGTTGAGCACCTGCGAATCGCCGAGGAAGTGGTCCACGCGGAACACCTGGTCCTCACGGCGGAACTCGGCGAGCACGGCGTTGAGGTTGCGCGCCTCCGCGAGGTTCTCGCCGAACGGCTTCTCCAGCGCGAGGCGAAGGTTGCCCAGGTCCTCCTCGGCCGCGAGATCGCGCAGCTTCCGGCAGACCTCTTCCGTGATATGCGGGGGAAGGGCAAAGTAGATGACAGTGCGGTTGCGGTCAGGGAGTTGGTGGATCAGCCCGCGGAGGTCCTCGAGGTCCGTGACGTCAAGGGAGATGAAGCGCGATTTCGAGGCGACGTCAATGGCCAGGTCCTCGCTCGCTCCACCCCTCACGAGTGCCGAGCTGACTCGCGCGCCCCACGCCGCAGCCTCCATGGGCTCGCGGCCCACGCCCCACAGTTCCACCTCGCGGCTCGGGTCCCCGGCCAGAAGCCTGCCGAGGCCGGGGAGGAGCAGCCGGGATGTCAGGTTTCCGGCGGCGCCGAGTACCACCAGGTGCTGGGCCTCGGGATTCATGGTGCCTCCGGTCTCGTGGGGCCACGGTTGTCGGCCAGGATGCGGAGCTCGTGAGCCGCGGATCTTGCCGGGCCTGGGCGCTCTGGTTGGAGCCTATCCGCAGGCCGGTGGGGGTAGGC
>JAAZBW010000283.1 GCA_012513625.1 Actinomycetales bacterium
CCTCGAGGCGCCGTTCTGTCAGGGCGATGGCGGTGCGCTCCACCTCCCCATGCGCGGTCCGGACCACCTCCTCGAGGGCGCTCCGGTCGGCAGGAACCTGGTCCAGCTCGGCGAGCCGCGCCCGGGCGCGCCCCGCCCAGGCAATCACGTCCTCCAGGTGCGGTCCCCATGTCCGCATCAGGGTGGTGAGGGCAGCGCGCCGCTCGTGGATCCGCTCCAGCAGAGCAGGGTCCGCCTCGAGCTCCTCGCTGTAGGCGCCGATCTCGTTGCGTACGTCCGAAAGTGCCGCGGTGGACTCACTCAGAGCGGCAATCCACCCGGCGAACTCCGGGCCGTGGTCCTCCACTCCCTCGAGGGCGCGCCGGGCCCGCACGAGCGCCGGGAGCGCCCCCTCCTCGTCGGCCAGTTCACCGAAGGCCTGCGCCACGGCCGCGCGGAGTTCCTCCACATTCGTGAGGCGGTGCGCCGCGGCGCGGAGGTGATCGTCCTCGCCGGGCTGCGGATCCACCGCGTCGATCGCCGCGAGCCCGGAGGTGAGGGTCCTCCGTTCCTCGACGTGCCGCACGGTGAGCTCCTCCCAGTCCTCGAGGGAGGCGGCGGCGGCGCGCCACCGCTCGTAGGCCGCGCGGTAGTCGGCGAGCTCCGCCGCCGCCCCGGCCACCCCGTCGAGGGCGTCGCGCTGTTCGGTGGTGGAGCGCAGTCGGAGTTGGTCGGACTGCCCGTGGACGGTGAGGTGAGCGCCAAGGACCTCGGCGAGCTGCGCCGTCGGAACACTGCGGCCGGCGAGCGTGGAACGGGAGCGGCCCTCCGAGGGGACGGAGCGGCCGAGGAGCAGCCCGCCGTCGTCGAGGATCCCGCCGGCGTCGGCGGCCACCTGCGCGAGGGCCTCCTCGTCACCGGTGAGGACCGCCTCTACCTGGGCTGCCACGTGGCCCCGGCGCACCAGGGCGGGATCGGCGCGTCGTCCCAGGAGCAGGCCGAGGCCGGTGAGGACCATGGTCTTGCCAGCACCAGTCTCGCCCGTGATCACGGTGAATCCGGGATCGGGGAGGATCCGTGCCTCCTCGATCACCCCGATTCCGCGGATCCAGAGCTCCTCGAGCACGCCCTAGACCTCCAGGTGGCCGAGGACCGGTGGGGTGCCGCGCCAACCCTCGACGGGCAGGTTGAACTTGGCAACAAGCCTTCCGGAGAACGGCGTGTCCTCCAGGCGGGCGAGCAGGACCGGCTCCGGGCTCCGCCTCACCGTGACCACCGAGCCGGCGGGCGTGGGGATGGTGCGCCGGCCGTCGCAGAACGCCTCCGCGTCCGAACTGGAGAGGGTGGAGAGGTGCACGGTGAGTTCGGAGGAGGGGGACGCCACCAGCGGCCGCGCGAAGAGGGCGTGGGCGGCGATCGGAACCGCGAGGAGCGCCTCCACCGTGGGCCACACGATGGGGCCGCCTCCTGAGAATGCGTACGCGGTGGAGCCGGTGGGGGTGGCGAGCACGAGCCCGTCGCAGCCGAAGCTGGAGACGGCGTGGCCATCCACACCGAAGGCGAGCTCGATCATGCGGGCACGGTCGATCTTGATGAGCGCGGCCTCGTTGAGCGCCCAACCGGTGTACTCCTCCCCGTCCGGGGTGCAGACGCCGATCTCGATGGTCATACGCTCTTCGGTCGCGTAGTCGCCGCGCACGAGGCGGGTCACCGAATGGTCGAGGGAATCCGGTTCGGCCTCCGCCAGGAAACCCACGTGCCCGAAGTTCACCCCCAGGATCGCGACGGGGTGGCCGCGAACCAGTTCTGCGGCGCGCAGGATGGTCCCGTCACCGCCGAGCACCAGGATCGCCTCCGCATCGTACGCATCGTCCTCGCCGAGCGGCTCGCCGCCCTCACGCTCGATGATGGCGCGCGCCCGGTGCTCCTGCTCCGGGGCTCCGGCACGGCCGTGTCGGACGATCGCGATCCTGCGGGTCATAGTTTCTCCTCGCTCATTCCGGCTGGTCCATTATGGATGGCCTGCGCGATCGCGGCGGCCAGGTGGGCTCCTGTGAGCGGCCCGGGATGGTTGGCGCGGAGCGCCACAAAGTACTCCACGTTGCCCGCCGGCCCCGGCAGCGGGCTCGCCGCCACCGCCCAACAGTCGAGCCCCTGCACCGCGGCGGCCGCTACGACGGCGGCCACCGATTCGTGGTGGAGCTCCGGGTCTCGCACCACTCCGCCGCTTCCGAGACGCTCGCGTCCCACCTCGAACTGGGGCTTGACCATGAGGAGGAAGTCCGCCTCGGCCGCCGCGCAGCGCCGCAGGGCGGGCAACACGAGCGTGAGCGAGATGAAGGAGAGGTCCGCCACCACGAGGCCGGGCGCGGGTGCCACGTCCTCGGGTGCGAGGGCGCGCACGTTGGTGCGGTCCCGCACCTCCACGCGCGGGTCCTGCTGCAGCCGCCACACGAGCTGACCGTAGCCCACGTCCACGGCGACGACGGAACTCGCGCCCCGCCTCAACAGCACGTCCGTGAAGCCCCCGGTGGAGGCGCCGGCGTCAAGTGCTCGGACACCCTCGATCCGGGGCGCCTCCTCGCCGAGCAGTTCGAGGGCACCAAGCAGTTTGTATGCCCCCCGGGAGGCCCAGTGCTCCTCACCCTCCGGCGGCGCCAGCACCTCGACGGCCTGGGCGGGATCAACCTGCCGGCTCGGCTTCTCGGCCGGCTGGCCGTCCACGGTCACGCGGCCGCCGGTGATGATATCGCTCGCCTCGCCGCGGCTGCGGGCAAGGCCGCGTCTCACGAGTTCCGCATCCAGGCGGACCCGGCGCGCCACTCAGGCCCGCCCAGCCGCGTCCGTGCGCACCGGCTAGTCCCGTTCGGCGGCGAGACGGGCCGCAAGCTCGTCGTGCAGGGCGCGATAGCGGTCGATCTGCTCCACCGCGGGCAGCTCGTGGATCCCCTCCAGGCGCTCCTGCGTGGCGCGCAGGGTGGCCGGGCTCGGGGAAGCGGGCTCGTGCGCGCTCATCGCGTTACCTTGAGCTCTGGAACCGCCACGGCGGTAGCGCTCCACCCGGCGACGGCGAGGGCGCGGTACTCGTCGAGGGTCACCGTGGCCGGGTCGGTGAGGCGGAACTCGCCGCCGTCCCTCGCGAGGACGAGCCCGTCGTCGGCGATCGTGGCGCGCGCTGAGCGGCAGCAGAACCAGTCACCCTCCTGGGTGACCGGGGGTTGCGGCTCAGAGAGGTCGAGGAGGTCGATGCCCAGGTAGGAGGGCCGCTCCTCGGGGGTCGCCATGATGACCTCGCGGGCACCGGAGATGCCCGTGAGCACGTGGAGGCTCGGGATTCCGGAGGCGTTGGCGCCGGCGATGTCCGTGTTGAGGCGGTCTCCCACCCCGAGCGGGCGGGTCCCACCCACGCGAGCGGTGGCGAGGCGGAAAATCTCGGGCTCCGGCTTTCC
>JAAZBW010000284.1 GCA_012513625.1 Actinomycetales bacterium
CGCCCATCGCCCCCGACATCGCCGAGACGATCACGTAGGGCAACCCGAGGCGGTCGAACAGCGAGATGTAGGCGGCGCGATGACGGTCGTACGACTCCTGCAGCCCGGCGTCGTCGACGTCGAAGCTGTACGAGTCCTTCATCACGAACTCGCGCACGCGGATCAGGCCGGCCCGCGGACGGGCCTCGTCGCGGTACTTGGTTTGCACCTGGTAGAGCGCGAGCGGCAGGTCCTTGTAGGAGGAGCACATGTCCTTCACGAGGAGCGTGAACATCTCCTCGTGCGTGGGTGCGAGCAGGTAGTCGTTGCCGCGGCGGTCCTTGAGGCGGAACAGGTTCGGGCCGTAGTCGGTCCACCGGTTCGAGGCCTCGTACGGCTCGCGCGGCAGCAGCGCCGGGAAGTGGACCTCCTGCGCCCCGATCCCGTCCATCTCCTCGCGCACGATCTGCTCGATCTTGCGCAGGACCCGCAGGCCGAGCGGGAGCCACGTGTAGATTCCGGGGGCGGCCCGGCGGATGTACCCGCCGCGGACCAGGAGGCGGTGCGAGGCGACCTCGGCGTCGGCGGGATCCTCACGCAGCGTGCGGACGAACAGGGATGACATAGTGGCTACCACGATCCCCAAGGCTACCCGACGGCGCGCCCCGCCCCGCGCCAGGAGGGCGCCGGCGCCATCGACCGGCCCGGTCAGCCCACGGAACCTCTGGCACTCGCTGCCGGCGGCGCTCCCCGGCTACAGCAGGATCGTCGCGTAGGTGGCCTCGTGCCGGAAGCCCACCTTCTCGTACACGCGGCGGGCGGCCACGTTGTAGTGGTTCACGTAGAGGGAGACCGTGGGAGCGAACGTGAGGATGTCCGCCACCACCGCGGCCATCGCACCCGTGGCGATCCCCTTTCCACGGAGCTCCGGGTGCACCCAGACGCCCTGGATCTGGGCGATCCCATCCCACATGGCGCCGATGTCCGCCTTGAACACCACCTGCTCCCTCCCGCCCAGGTGGTCGACCACCACGTAGGAGCGGCCCGTCTGGGTGAGTGAGCGAACGTAGTTGGCGTAGCCGTCACCATTCCGGGTGGGGTCGTAGCCGACCTCCTCCCTGAACATGGCGACCGCTGCGGGGAACAGCAGGTCCAGGTCCGCTGGGGTGGCGCGGCGCACCCGCGAATCCGCGGCCACCCCGCTCGGGCTTGTGATCGCGAGGCACGGCTGGTCCGCGCGCACCTCGCGCGCCGGCCCCCAGGAGGATTCGAGGATTTCCCACATGGCCACCACCAGATCGGCCCGGCCCACGATGGAGGTGGCGCGGCGGCCGCGCCGGCGGAGGTGGTGGGCGAACGGCTCGGCTGCGGAGAGTGGCCCCACGGGCACCACGTTGGAGCCGGACCAGCAGAGGGCCACGAGGCCGCGCTCGTCGTCGAGTCCGAGCATCTGGGAGCCGGGGCCGAGGTAGCCGAGGTTCTGGGCGGCGAGCATTGCGGTGAGCCGCTCGGAGCGCAGCACCGCGA
>JAAZBW010000285.1 GCA_012513625.1 Actinomycetales bacterium
AGGAAGAGAGTAATGGCTGATCTAGAGGGCAATATCCCGTCGAAGGACTACGGGCTGGACACTCCGCAGGATGCGGGCTCGTTCCATGTGAAGGGCGCCGCGAACTACGACTTCGGGATGAAGAACCGGCTCGCGCGCATCTTCCGTGAGGACGGCCGGACCGTGATGCTGGCGTTCGATCACGGCTACTTCCAGGGCCCCACCCGCGGGCTCGAGCGCGTGGACCTGAACATCGTGCCGCTCGCACCGCACGCGGACGCGCTCATGGCCACCCGCGGCATCATCCGCACCGTGGTTCCCCCGGCCGGGCAGGCGCTCGTGCTGCGGGCCTCCGGCGGGCCCTCGATCCTGAAGGAGCTCTCCAACGAGCGGGTCGCGATGGCGATGGACGATGCCTGCCGCATCGATGCCTCCGCCGTGGCGGTCCAGGTGTTCGTGGGCGGGGAGGGCGAGACCCAGTCCATCCAGAACATGACCACGCTCGTGGACGAGGGCCTGCGTGTGGGCATGCCGGTGCTCGGCGTGACCGCCGTGGGCACGGAGCTCGTGCGCGATGCCCGCTACCTGGGGCTTGCCACCCGCATGATCGCCGAACTCGGCGCGCAGTTGGTCAAGACGTACTACTGCGAGAAGGACTTCGAGCACGTCACGGCCGCCTGCCCCGTTCCGGTCATCATGGCCGGCGGGAAGAAGCTGCCCGTGGAGGAAGCCCTCACCATGGCCTGGAACGCGATCGATCAGGGCGCCGCCGGCGTGGACATGGGGCGCAACATCTTCCAGCGCCAGGATCCCACCGCCATGATCCAGGCCGTCCGTGCCGTGGTCCACGAGGGCCTCGCGGTCAGGGACGCGGCCCAGATGTACGCCGATCTCTCCGGCGGCAAGACGGACTGACGGACTGACGGACTGAGACCACCCCGCCGCCTGCATCCCTGTGGGCGGCCGAACCCGCCCGCGCGCCCGGCCCCCCGGTGCGCGCGGGCACATGAAGGAGAGACGTGAGCCAACCCGATCCGCGGCACATCGCCGCCATCGCCCACGGCATCCGGAGACGGGTGCTGGAGCACACGCTGCAGAACAACGGCGGCTACATGAGTCAGGCCTGCTCGGCCGCAGAACTGCTCGCCACCTGCTACGGCGGCGCAGTGAACCTGGGGCCGGTGGCCGCGCCCGTGGTGCCGCCGCCATTCGATCGCGTGCCCGCCCCCGGCGCGGAACTCGTGACCGGCGCCGTGGTGCACGGCGAGCCGGCCGCGGATCGGGACCGGTTCATCGTCTCCCCCGCCCACTATGCGCTCGTGGTGTACGCCGCGCTGATCGAGGCGCGCCGTCTCGACGAGGTGGCGATGGACAACTTCAACCAGGACGGCTCGACCGTGGAACTGATCGGAGCCGAGCATTCACCCGGCTTCGAGACCACCACCGGCTCCCTCTCGCAGGCGATCTCGCAGGCGGGCGGTATTGCGCTCGGAAGGCGCCTCAAGGGCGAGACCGGGCGCACCTGGGTGTTCATGAGCGACGGCGAGTTCCAGGAGGGCCAAACCTGGGAGGCCTTCCAGGCGCTCGCCTTCCACGGCCTCGATTCCGTGCGCGTGATCGTGGACGTGAACCTCGCCCAGTGCGATGGTCCGATGGACCAGGTGATGACCATCGAGCCGCTCGCGGACCGGCTCCGCGCGTTCGGGGCGAGCGTGGACGCGGTGGACGGGCACGATATCGGGGCGCTGATCGAGGCGATGGGCCGGGAGGCCGATCCCGGCAGGCCGCACGTGGTGCTCGCCTACACCGACCCGGTGCGCGGCCTACCCCTGCTGGAGGAGCGCCGCCCGGTGCTGCACTACCTGCGCTTCACGAGCGAGGCCGAGCGGGAGAAGTACGCCGAGGCGTACGAAGAGCTGGTTGGAAAGGACGCCTGATGGTGGAGATCGTTCGCCGGCCCCACGTGGAGAACTTCATCTCCTGGAGCGCCGACAAGCCCAAGGTCCTGGTCCTCACGGCCGACCTCACTAACTCGTGCGAGGTGGGGAAGTGGCGGGACACGTATCCGGAGCGCTACTTCTCGATGGGCATGGCCGAGCAGAACATGATGGGCTTCGCGGCCGGCCTCGCCCGCGAGGGCTTCGAGCCGTGGCTCCACACGTTCGCCGTGTTCCTCTATCGCCGCCCGCTGGACCAGCTGCTCATGTCCGTGGCCTACCCGGCGCTCCCCGTGCGGCTCGTGGGGTTCCTGCCGGGCGTCACCACCCCCGGCGGGGTCACGCACCAGGCGATCGACGACGTGGCCGTGATGCGCGCCGTCCCCAACATGACCGTGCTATCCACCGGTGACGCCACCGAGGTGGAGTCCGTCCTGGACGTGGCCCACGCGCTCCCGGGCCCCGTCTACATCCGCATGCTCCGTGGCGAGATGCCGCGCCTCTTCCCGACGGACGAGCCGTTCCAGCTCGGCAAGGCCCGCGACCTCACTCCGGTGGGTTCGGGCTCGGGTTCGGGGGGCGACGACGACGGCGGGGGGTCGGGTGACGTCCTCGTCCTCACTGAGGGGATCTGCACGGAGGAGGCGCTCCGCGCCCTCCCGATCGTGCGCGACCGGGGCGTCGGCGTGCGTCACCTACACATCTCCACCCTCAAGCCGTTCGACGATCCGATGGTCATGGACGCGCTGGCCGGCGGATACCGGCGGGTCATCACTATGGAGAACCACCTGCGGGTTGGAGGCCTCGGCTCCGCGGTGGCAGAGGTCATGGCAGAGCGCGGGATCGGCGTGCCGCTGACCCGCCTAGGACTCGACGACACCTACGCCCACGGCGCCTCGCAGCGCTACCTGCTCGCCGAGTACGGCATGGACAGCGCCGCGCTCGTGCGCGCCATAGAGAAGGGACTGGGAGAGGACCTCGGCATCGCCGAGGAGGACCTCGCCGAGGTGCGCGTGGTGGACGTCCACTCCTCCGCGAAGGCCGAGGCCCTGTGAGCGAGGCGCCCGCGGGGGCGGAGGGGGCTGGGGCCGAGCAAGTCGGGGCCGAGCACGCCGGAAATCCCACACGCCTCTACGTGCGCTACCGGATCACCGGCCGGGACGTTGCCGAGGTGGCCGAGGCCATCCGGGTGGAGCAGACGATCGAGTTCCCCGTGGAGCTCGCGGCGCCCTGGATTCAGGACGAGGTGGTGGGCCGCGTGGAGTCCGTGGGCCCGGACTCCGTGGAGGTCTCCTACGCGCCGGGCGTGCTCGAGGGCGGACTCACGCAGGTGTTGAACGTGCTGTGGGGCAATGTCTCCATCTTCGAGGGGGTGCGGATCACGGAGATCCGCCTCCCCGAGGGCGAGGTGGGCCTACGGGGCCCTCGTTTTGGGGTGGCGGGGATCCGGGAGAGGTTCGCGGCGCCGTCGCGGGCACTCCTGGCCACGGCCCTGAAGCCGATGGGCTCCAGCTCAGCGGAGCTCGCGGCGGTGGCGGGCGCGCTCGCGGCCGCAGGAATCGACGTGATCAAGGACGACCACTCGCTCGGTGATCAGCACTGGTCCACGTGGCACGAGCGGGTGGCCCGCTGCTCGGAGGCGGTGGCGGAGGCGAACGCGCGCACCGGCCACCGGGCCGTCTACATGCCTTCGCTGAACGTGCCGGCGCCGGAGATCCGGGAGCGGGCGCACGCGGCGAAGGAGCTCGGGGCGGGAGCGCTCATGGCGCTGCCCGGCATCACCGGCTTCGATGCCATGCGCGCCCTCGCTGACGACGACGAACTTGGCCTGCCGATGATGAGCCACCCCTCCATGCTGGGCTCGCTCATGGTCAACCGGGACCAGGGCATCTCGCACGGGCTCGTGCTAGGCCTCCTGAACCGGCTGGCGGGCGCGGACTTCGCCGTGTTCCCCAACTACGGGGGCCGGTTCGGCTTCTCCACCGGGGAGTGCGCGGAGATCCGGGACGCGAGCGCGCAGCAGCGAGGCGGGCTGCACTCCACGATCCCCTCACCAGGCGGTGGGATGACCGTGGAGCGGGTGCCGGAACTGCTGGAGTTCTACGGCAACGACGTGGCCCTGCTGATCGGCGGCGCACTCCACAGAGGCGATCTGGCCACCAACGCAGCCCGCATCAGAGAGGCAATAGGGAGTTAGTTCTCCCGTCGACTGTGTGGCAAGTGGTTGCCACACAACCCGTCGAGTGTGTGCCCAAGGACTTTCGCCACACAGTCGGCGAAGGAATGTGCGGCTACGGGATCTTGGGCTCGGGCGATTCGGTGGTCACCGGCTCCCAGCCGTCCACCCCGTCCTCGACTGCGAGCTGGGCGCGGGCGTCCACGCCGTCCAGCGGGTAACCGAAGATCAGGTTGGTGGCGCAGACGTCTGCGGCGGCGGAGCCAGCGAGCACGGCGCCGGCGAGGAACCGCTTGACTCCCCCCTTGCCGCCGATGATCCTGACGAGCCCGAAGATGGCGAGCGCGGCGCCGACGCCACCCTTCGCCTTCCGGAACTCGGCCGTGTTGAGCATTCGTACGATCTCGCGCTTGTCCATGGAAACCTCCTGATTCAACGATAACCCCGCTGACTGCCGCGCGCGCGAAGACGGTAACCCCGGCTTCGCCGAGCGTGTGCCCCTGGTCCACCCGCCCTTACCGGTGTTCGGCATTCCACAGGCACTCGAAGCGCACTGTTCTCCACCCTTCCTCCCCACCCTCATGCCGCCGGAGAAGATTCGGCCCGAGGCTGGTCCCACTGACGAAAGGACCAACCATGACGCTCGCGCAGCTCCGCGACTTCCACCCCACCCGCCCACACCGATCCGGTCAGGCTTGGGACTCCGTCGATTACGAGGGGATCCTGAACGGAGTGCGGGAGGGACTCGGCTTCGAGGGGATCGCGAACCGGATCGGTCGGCGCTCCACTGCGGTCTCCGGGAAGGTCCGGGACCTCCTGCCTCCGGAGGAACGGAAGGCTCGCGGACCTGTGGCCCTCGAGCTGCTGAAGCGCCATGTGGACGATCCGGGCTATGACTGGCGGGCGGTCCTCGCCACCCCCGATCCGCCGCGCCCCGTGGTGGTGGAGAAGAATTTCGGCTTCGCGGGCTTCGCTCGCGAGGACCTCATCCCGCTCATCCACGCCGTGCTGAGCGCGGGAGATTCGGTGCCCCGGGAGATGCGCACCGATGCCGTCAGGATGGCGGTGGTGCTGAACCTCTGGCACCGGATCGAGACGTTTCGGAGGGACTGGCTGTACCTCCGCTCAGACGCGGAGATGACCTACCACGCGGCGAACGAGGAGGCCCGCCAGTGGATCTACCTCCACAGCGGCCAGCAGGAGGACGAACTCACGCATCCGTGGAGCCGTTATGCGGAGCACCCGTACTGACGCCCCCCGCCACGGCCATTCGGTGGCAGTGCTGGTGAACCCGCAGTCCTTGCGACGGAGGAAAGTGGACGCCATGTGGGAGGCCGCCGATGAACTGGAACGCGAGCTCGCCAAGGGCCGAACTCGACCGATCGGGGACAGCGGCCTCACCCACGAAGAGGCTGAGAGCTGGGTTACCGGGGGACGGCACGAGCGGGAGCGCGGCAGGTGATGGACGCATTCGACGCCGACGTCCTCATCTACGCCTCCATACCGGGCCACCCTCTGGGTGCGCCGGTGCGGGAGGTGCTCGAGCGCACCGGCGCTCCCGGGGCTCCCCACGCGATCGGCTCGGTTCTGCTCATCCCGGAAGTGCTGTCAAGGCCGCTCCGTTCAGGGGATGCGAAGGCCACAAACACCCTCACTGAGCTTCTCGCCCGCCTCGACCTCCTGCCCTTCGATCACCACACGGCTCGCGTGGCCACGCACCTCGCTGCGCGATATGGGCTCCGTGCAGCTGATGCCGCCCACCTGGCGACAGCTGCCGTGGCCGGAGCGGACCGGTTCATCACCAACAATCGGCGCGCTTTTCCACAGACCGTCGACGTCGTGGCACTCACCTATCCGGAGGACCTCACACCGTTTCCGTAACCTGCCGGCGAGGGAAGACCGCGGGCAGGCTGGCGCCCAACGCCGCCGTGGCCGCAGTCCTCCCTGGAGCCGTGTAGCCGCTACTGGATGCGGTCGCCCTCCACGGGGCCGTCCCAGTTCGGCTTCCAGCCGAGCTCCGGGGCAACGTGCTCCGCGAACGCCCCGAGCACGTGCAGGTTGTAGTCCACGCCCAACTGCGTGGGAATCGTGAGCATGACGGTGTCCGCCGCCTCCACGGCCGCATCGGCCCGGAGCGCCTCCACCACCCTGTCCGGCTCGTCCGCATACGTCTTGCCGAAGGTAGAGCGGAACCCGTCGATCACCCCGATCTGGTCCTCGCTCGCCTGGCCGCGCAGCCCGAAGTACTGCCGGTCCAGCTCGTTCACGATGGGGAACACGCTCCGGGAGACGGACACCCGCGGCGTGTGCGAGTGGCCCGCCTCCTTCCAGGCGGCGCGGTAGCGGTCGATCTGTTCGCGCTGCAGATCCGCGAACGCCTCGCCCGTGGCCTCGGTCAGCAGCGTGGAGCTCATCAGGTTCACGCCCTGGTGGGCCGCCCACTCGGCGGTCTCTCGGCTCCCCGCACCCCACCAGATCCGCTCGGCGAGTCCGGGAGAGTGCGGCTCGATCCGCAGTTTGCCCACGCGGCCGAACTGCTCCGGGTCAGCGTCCGCCACTCCCCCACCCCGGATGGCGCCCATGAAGAGTTCGAACTTGGGGCGGGCCAGGTCCGCGCCGCGCGGATCCTTCGAGCCCACATAGCCGAACGCCTCCCAGCCGCGCAGTGCTGGCTCTGGCGATCCGCGGGAGATCCCGAGCGCCACCCGGCCATCCGCAATCAGGTCGAGTGCTGCCGCCTCCTCCGCGAGGTAGAGCGGATTCTCGTAGCGCATGTCGATCACGCCCGTGCCCACCTCGATCCGCTCGGTGCGCGCCGCGATCGCGGAGAGGAGCGGCATCGGAGAGGCCGACTGCCGTGCGAAGTGGTGTACCCGGAAATAGGCACCGTTCACACCAAGTTCGTCGGCGGCCACCGAGAGCTCGATCGCCTCGTGCA
>JAAZBW010000286.1 GCA_012513625.1 Actinomycetales bacterium
AGCCAGGGTGGCCGTGGCCGTGGCGCCGCTCTCATCCTGCACCGTGACCTGCACGCGATGCTCTCCGGGCTCGGAGAACCGCACGTAGCGGGCGCTTTCGCGGTCCTCCGTATCGCTGCTGCCCTCCTGGATCCCGGGAAGGTTGTTCCAGGTCCAGCGGTAGAGCCGTCGTCCGTCGGTGGCCGAGGCGCGGTAGATCTCGTCCAGCGGTGCTCCCCCCCAGATCAGCAAGCTCTTGCCCTCCAGGGTGATGCGCAGCGCGTCCGGCACCACCAGGACGAGGGCCTGGCCCACGGCGCGGCGGCCGCTTGCGTCGGTTGCCCACACCGTCGCGATGCGGTAGACCTCTCTGCCTGCGAGATAGTACGTCGGCGGGAGGCTGAGCTCGGAGACGCCCTCGCCCGTGGTGGTCCTGCCGCCGGCCTGTTCGGCGCCGTATTCCCACTCCCAGCGGATGGGCGGTACGAAGGCGCCATGGACTGCGGCGGTGATGTTCACCGTATCCCCCGGGTTCACGAGCGCCGTCTGAGCGACGGCGCTCACCACAAAGCCGCCCGCCAGCCGATCAGAATCGGCCGCCACGCGCACGGGTAAGGCGCCATACCAGCGCACGCCCTGTGCGGCGTCCATGCAATAGTACTCGAGAAAGGCCTCGCCGGGCGTGGATGCGGCCTGTACGATGGCGCCGTCGTCGGACTCGCTGACGAGCGTCAACGGGCCACTCACCACCCACATCGCGCGCAGACGGCTGCCCGGGGGCGAGAGATCGATATCGCGGACGGCGATATAGGTGCTCCGCTCGCCAGGCACCAGTTCAGGCTCCCCCGCGAGCTGGACGGGGCGGGTCCCCGGCCTCTGGACCACGGCGAACCGGCTAAAGGCCGAGGTATAGGCGCTGAGCTCGCCCCCTGCCACGCGCGTATCCAGGCATTCCGCCCAGCCGATATCGAGCACTCGCAGGATTACGAGCTCTGACGCGTCAGAGGCGCCCTCCGGAATGGGCAGACGGACAGCCACCGGCCCCTCCGGCGGCACGTCCACCGAGATCTCATAGACGGGTCCAATGGCTGCATAGCCCTCGGGGAGCAGCGGCAGCGCGGCGAGGGACGCCGTCACCGTGGCCTCCTCAGGCAGCGAGCCCTCGGGGATCAGGAGCGAGCCTCCGGTAGCTAGAGGGACGACGCGGCCCGGCGGATCCTGCCAGGTCGTGAGCCCGACGGGCGCCGCACCCGCCTCCGGCGTCGCGGCGCTCCCGCCGCGGCCGAGGAGATCGCCTGGGTTCCAAATCAGGATGGCGATAGCGGCGATGGCCAACACGGCCAGCGAGAGGCCCGCGGCCCACAGCAGCGGATTTGTGCGCCTCCGCACCCCGGGGGCAGGGGCAGCCGCACCGGCGGCCACGACGCGTGGCGGAGCAGGTGCGGCGGCGAAGAGCGCGGGAAAGGACGATGCGGGCTGCCACGCGCCGGTGGTCTCGCTCCAGAGCAGATCGTCCGCGGCGATGTGGCCCTC
>JAAZBW010000003.1 GCA_012513625.1 Actinomycetales bacterium
CGGGTCACGAAGCGTGTCTTCATGGGGAGCTTGTGCTGCGCACGGCTCATGGCCTCGCGGGCCAGGGACTCGGGCACACCGCCCAGCTCGAACAACACGCGTCCGGGCTTGACGTTGGCCACCCACCACTCGGGGGAGCCCTTTCCGGAACCCATACGGGTCTCGGCGGGCTTCTTGGTGAGCGGGCGGTCCGGGAAGATGTTGATCCAGACCTTGCCGCCACGCTTGACGTGACGGGTCATGGCGATACGCGCGGCCTCGATCTGCCGGTTCGTGACGTAGGCGGGCTCAAGAGCCTGGATGCCGAAGTCGCCGAAGGCAATCGTGTTTCCGCCCTTGGACGCACCCGAGCGACCCGGGTGGTGCTGCTTGCGGTACCTGGTACGACGGGGAATCAGCATGGCTCACGCCTCCGTTGCGGTCGGCTCCGCCGCGGCCTCGGGGGCTGCGGGGGCCTGGGTCTGGGTCTCGGTCTCGCGCGGGGCACGAACATCGCGGCGGTCGCCCCCACGGCGGGTGTCGCGACGCTCTCCACGGCGGGCACGCGGCGCGGCATCTGCCTGCTCGCGAGCGAACTCCTTCTCGGTCACGTCACCCTTGTAGATCCACACCTTCACGCCAATGCGGCCGAAGGTGGTGCGGGCCTCGTGGAATCCGTAGTCGATGTTGGCGCGGAGGGTGTGAAGCGGCACGCGGCCCTCACGGTAGAACTCCGAACGGCTCATCTCGGCACCTCCGAGACGGCCCGAGCACTGGACCCGGATACCCTTGGCGCCGGCACGCTGCGCGGACTGGATGCCCTTGCGCATGGCGCGACGGAACGAGACGCGGGCAGCAAGCTGCTCCGCCACGCCCTGTGCGACTAGCTGGGCGTCGATCTCGGGGTTCTTGACCTCGCGGATGTTCAGTTGGACCTGCTTGCCAGTCAGCTTTTCGAGCTGTCCGCGCAGCTTGTCCGCCTCAGCACCACGGCGGCCGATCACGATTCCTGGACGCGCGGTGTGGAGATCCACACGGACGCGGTCACGGGTGCGCTCGATCTCCACCTTGGCAATGCCGGCGCGCTCGAGCTGCTCGCTCATCAGCTTGCGGATTTCCACGTCTTCCTTTACGAAGTCGCGGTACCGCTGCCCATCCTTGGTGGAGTCGGCGAACCAGCGCGAACGGTGATCAGTTGTGATGCCGAGCCGGAACCCGGTCGGGTTGACCTTCTGCCCCATAAATTCAGGCTCCTTCCTGCTCGGTGTCGGGGGTACCCACCACAACGGTGATGTGGGAGGTGCGCTTGTTGATGCGTCCGGCGCGGCCCTGGGCGCGCGGGCGGAACCGCTTCATGGTGGGGCCCTCGTCCACGTACGCCTCGAGGACCACGAGTGTGGTCTCGTCGAAACGCTCAGAGGCCAGATCGGCCTTGACGCGGGCGTTCGCAATGGCGCTCTCCACGAGCTTGCGTACCGGCTCTGCCGCACCCTGGGGCGCGAAGCGGAGCATGGTGATCGCCTGATCAGTGGACTTGCCGCGAACTTCGTTGACGATGCGGCGCGCCTTCATGGGCGTGATGCGGACGAACCGCGCCTTCGCCATGGCTTCCATCGGAATCCTCTTTCCTGGTGGCCTCCGCGTCAGCGGCGGCGCGCCTTCTTGTCGTCCTTGTCGTGACCGCGGTAGGTGCGCGTCGGGGCGAACTCGCCCAACTTGTGGCCCACCATGGCTTCGGTCACGAACACGGGAACATGCTTACGGCCGTCGTGCACCGCGAAGGTGTGGCCCAGGAAGTCGGGAGTGATGACCGACCGCCGAGACCACGTCTTGATCACGTTCTTGGTGCCCTTCTCGTTCTGGACATCCACCTTCTTCTGGAGGTGGGAATCGATCCAGGGGCCCTTCTTCAGACTGCGTGGCATTCTCTCGCTACTCCCTATCAGCGCTTCTTGCCGGTCTTACGACGGCGGACGATCATCTTGTCGCTGGCCTTCTTGGGGCGGCGAGTGCGGCCTTCCTTCTGGCCCCAGGGGCTGACCGGGTCCCGACCACCAGAGGTGCGTCCCTCACCACCACCGTGGGGGTGGTCCACCGGGTTCATCACCACACCGCGCACGGTGGGGCGAACGCCCTTCCACCGCATGCGGCCGGCCTTGCCCCAGTGGATGTTGGACTGCTCAGCGTTGCCCACCTCGCCGATGGAGGCGCGGCAGCGGGCGTCCACGTTGCGGATCTCGCCGGAAGGCATGCGCAGCTGCGCATACTTGCCCTCCTTCGCTACCAGCTGGACGGACGAACCGGCCGAACGGGCAATCTTCGCGCCGCCACCCGGGCGCATCTCCACTGCGTGGATCACAGTGCCGAGGGGGATGTTGCGCAGCGGGAGGTTGTTGCCGGGCTTGATGTCCGCCCCCGCTCCGGCCTCGACCCTGTCACCCTGCTTGAGGTGCTGGGGGGCGATGATGTACCGCTTCTCGCCGTCGGCGTAGTGCAGCAGCGCGATGCGGGCCGTGCGGTTCGGGTCGTACTCGATGTGAGCAACCTTCGCTGGCACGCCGTCCTTGTCGGCGCGGCGGAAGTCGATCACGCGGTAGGCCTGCTTGTGGCCACCACCGATGTGGCGGGTGGTGATTCGGCCCTGGTTGTTGCGTCCACCGCTCTTCGGCTTGGGGCGGACCAGCGACTTCTCAGGAGTCGACCGAGTCACCTCCGAGAAGTCGGCGCCCGAGGAGCCGCGGCGACCGGGCGTTGTGGGCTTGTGGTTGCGGATTGCCATCAGATGATCACCTCACCAAAGATGTCGATGGTCTGACCGGGGGCGAGCGAGACGATGGCGCGCTTGGTATCCCGGCGCCGGCCGGTCCCAGTGCGGGTCCGGAGGGTCTTGCCCTTGCGGTTGACCGTGTTCACGGACTCCACCCGGACCCCGAAGATCTTCTCGATGGCGAGCTTGATCTCGGTCTTGTTCGACCGCGGGTCCACGATGAAGGTGTACTTGCCCTCATCGATCAGGTTGTAGCTCTTCTCGGACACCACCGGCTTCAGGATGATGTCGTGCGGGTTCTTCGAAAGCTCGATGCTCACTTCTCCTCCTCCGAGGTCTCGGCCGCGGCCGGCGCAGCGCCGTTGCCGAGGAATGCGTCGAGTGCGGCCTGGGTGAACACCACGTCGTCGTTTACGAGGACGTCGTAGGTATTCAGCTGGTCGGCCCAGAGCACGTGGGCTTCGGGGAGGTTGCGGAGCGAGAGCGCCGCGGTCCCCTCGTCGCGGGTGAGGACCACGAGCGCACGCCGCTCGGCGACCACGTTGGTCAGCGCCGCGAGCGCAGCCTTGGTGGACGGGCTGTCACCGGCCACAAGTTCGGAGACCACGTGGACGCGGCCCGCACGGGCGCGATCGGTGAGGGCACCACGGAGCGCGGCGGCCTTCATCTTCTTTGGGGTCTTCTGCGAGTAGTCGCGCGGCTGTGGTCCGTGGACCACACCTCCGCCGGCGAACTGCGGGGCACGCAGAGAACCCTGACGCGCGCGTCCGGTGCCCTTCTGCTTCCAGGGCTTCTTGCCGCCGCC
>JAAZBW010000287.1 GCA_012513625.1 Actinomycetales bacterium
CCGGTGCCGTCGGTGAGGGCGTGGAACACCTCGAGGGAGATGCGCCTCCCGCGGTGCAGCACCCGGAAGAGGAGGTCGCGGCGCTCGTCCTGGTACAGGTGGGGAACCGAGGGGCCGTCGTCGAACCGAACCTCCGGCTGCAGCTCGGACTGCTGCAGGTAGTACCAGAAGATCCCGCGCCGCAGGACAGCGCGGAACAGGGGGTACTGCGCATAGACGCGGTCGAGGGCCTGCTGCAGGACGGCGGAGTCGATGTCCTCGTCGAGCTCCGCGGAGAGCCGGAACACCTTGGTGTCCACCTCGCTGCGCGCCGCCACGAAGATGTTCGCTGCGTTGTCCAGGCGCACCCAGCCGGGACGCTGTGCCTGCGGCGCCTGCTCGATCACGGGGTCCGCCGCTCGGGTGCGCCGGCGTCTCCCGGCGCCGCCGGGGGGCTCGGTGGTTCGACCGCGGGGATCTCGAGGACGCGGCTCTCGCTCATCTCGCCGTCAAGGAATGAGGTGACCAGCTCGTATGCCGCGGTCAGGGGCCGGGCGAACCGGGGGAGGGTGATGAAGCCGTGCAGGGCGCCGTCGATTCGCTCGATCCGCGCGGGGGTGCCGGCGGCGCGCAGAGCGAGGGCGAACGCCTCGCCCTCATCGCGCAGCAGATCGAGCTCGGCGGTGACCACGAGCGTGCGCGGCAGGCCCGAGAGGTCGTCAGCGACCAGCGGAGAGATCAGGGGAGTCGTCCGGGCGGCCGCATCGGGTTGGTACATCTCGATGTAGTCCTGCACCTCGATCGAGGTAAGGCGCAGCCCGGTGCCGTACTCGCGCACGGACGGGAACGGGGAGGTCTCGGGGTCGTGGTCCCACTGGGTGACCGGATACAACAGGATCTGCGCTCCCGGCAGCGTCCGCCCCCGCTCACGCAGTGCCAGTGAGACGGCGGCGGCCAGGTTGCCCCCGGCGGAATCGCCGATGAGGGTCACGTCTGCCGGACCGTCGATGTCTGCGAGCGAGGGCCCCTCGAGGAGGGCCTCCGTCACTGTGAGGCAGTCGTGCAGGCCGGCCGGGTAGGGGTGTTCTGGAGCGAGCCGGTAGTCCACCGAGACCACCACCTGGCCGGTGAGGTCTGCCATGGTGCGGCAGGCGGAGGTGTAGCTCTCCACGTCTCCGATCGTCCACCCGCCGCCGTGGAAGAACAGCAGGACGCCGGAGCGCGTGGCCTCCTTTGGTAGGAACACGCGCACGGGGACCTCGTGTCCCTCGGCGGACGGGACGGTGCGGTCGAAGGTGCGTTCGGGATCGGGGCGCGCGAAGGACAGTGCGCGCTGGGCCCGGCGGACCTTCTCGTAGTCCTCGCGCATGTTGATGCGGGGCGCGGCGAACAGCCCGAGGATCGCGCTGGTGAGCCGGCTGACCCGCGACTTCTTCTCGCCCTCACGTCCCGCTGCACCCATGCGGTAACGATACGACGGCGGAGGCGCCGCCCCCACACAACCCGGCGCGATGGTCTCCCGCGGTGGTGGGCCCAGTGGGGATCGAACCCACGACCCGCGGATTAAAAGTCCGATGCTCTGCCGACTGAGCTATAGGCCCAACAGGGGATTCTAGCGGGATTGACGCCGCTCCCCGAACTCGGGTGCTGCTCCGCGGACTGGGGTGGCCGATCTGCAGGTTCACGTTCCACAATGGTCGCGAGGAGCATGCCACCAACCGGAAGGGTCCCATGGCAGAGCGCCAGCACCACCGCCCCGCCCGCCTCGATGAGTTTCACGCTGAGACGATCCCGGGCTCGGTCGATCCGGCGGCGACGTCCGAGCTCGCCCACGCCACCGCCCGCGCACTCGTGGACGGCGGCCGCGGCCGCGCGAACGATCCCGCGCTCGTCCGCAGGCTTGTCACGCTCGTGGAGGACGAGGGGATCGAGACGATCGCCGAGCTGTGGTCGCTCTCGCCGGCGGAAACCCTGCCCGGCGCGCTCTGGCGCCTCTACCTCATCCGCGAGTGGGCCCAGCGCAACCCCCATCAGGTGGTGCGCGCCTACCGTGCGGGTCTTGCCGCCGCCGAGGTGGCGGGCGCGATCGCCGGCGTGGTGATCCCTCCCGGCCCGGAGGACGTGATGGAGACCGCGGACCGGATCCTCGCCGGAGTGTTCGATGGGGACCTCGACGTGGCCCTCGATCGCGCCTCCGCGTTCGTGCGCGTGGCAGCCACGGGACTCGCGTTCGCCGCGGGCGAGGACTCCGAGGAAGCGCGGGCACGCGTGCAGACCGCGCGGGCCTCCTCCCTCATGCGCACGGCCCTCGAACTCGAGCGCACTGCCCGCCTCGCCCGTTCGGGTGACCTCGAATGACCGACGACGACGCCGCGACCGTCCACAGCACCCGTCTCCTCGGGTCCGCCGATCGTGAGGCCGTCCTCGCCCTGCTCGGGCGCGTCGAGTCGCATGACGGCGTGGCCGCCGTGGGGGAGGAGGGCCTCCTCAACCTGCGTGAGCCCCACCGGGACGTGACCCACACGCTCCTCCGCGCCGGCTCCGCCGTGGCGGGTTACGGATGGACGGACGGATCCTCGGGCGAGCTCGCCGTGGATCCCGCCGCACGGCGGCGCGGCCTCGGCAGCGCACTCCTCGAGTCGCTGCTGACCGCGGGCCCGGCCACCGCGGTGTGGGCGCACGGCACGCTGCCCGCAGCCCTCGCGTTCGGAGAGGCCCACGGCCTCACGGTGACCAGGGACCTGTGGCAGATGCGCTGGGAGGCGGTGCCCGTCGTCGTGGGCGAGCTGGCCGAGGGGTACGCGGCGCGCGCGTTCACGGGACCCGCCGACGGTACGGACGGCACCGCCCTCGTGGCCGCCAACGCGCTCGCATTCGCAAACCACCCGGAGCAGGGACGGTTCTCCGTGGGAGACATGCGCCGCCGGATGCAGGAGCCGTGGTGGGACCCGGCCCTGCTCCGGCTCGTGGTGCGGGAGGACTCCGGTGAGCTCGCGGGATTCTGCTGGGTGAAGCCGGGCGAGGGGACGGACGAGATCTACCTCGTGGGTGTCTCCGCCGCCCATCGGGGCAGGGGCCTCGCGGGATGGATGGTGCGTGACGCGCAGGCGCGGGCGGTGGAGGGGGGAGCGAGTGCCATGAATCTGTACGTCGAAGGCGATAACGTTTCTGCCATACGCGCCTACCACGGCACCGGATTCGTGCAGGACGCACGAGACGTTCAACTTGCCATGGTCGAGTAGCCCGACCGCCCGCGCAGCACCTAACCACCGGATGGATGGAACATGGACCAGACCTCTCAGTCGCACGGACAGACCGACGAGCCCGCGGGCGAGGGAGCCGCGGTGGACACGGTGGGCCCCAAACTCGCAGCCGATGAACCCACGGACTTCGCACTGGTGGGCGAGCCGCGCGCGGACGCGCCCCTCGCAGTGGACGACGAGGACGAGACGCCGCTGCGGGACAACGTGCAGGCGTGGGAGCTTGACGACGATTTCGAGGATGACGAGATGCCGCTGGACGCCCCCGATCTGGACGACCTGCTGAAGGGCCACCTGAACGACCAGCAGGAAATGGAGGACCAGCTCGAGGGTGAGGAGGACGCGCTGCCCGTGGGGCGGTTCGCGGACCGCGAGCTCTCCTGGCTCGCCTTCAACCAGCGGGTCATCGAGCAGGCGGAGGACCAGAACCTCCCGCTCCTGGAGCGGGCGTGGTTCCTCGCCATCTTCGCCTCCAACCTGGACGAGTTCTTCATGGTGCGGGTGGCAGGCCTCAAGCGCCGGATCGCCACCGGCATGGCAGTGACGGCCGCCTCGGGCCTCACACCCCGCCAGGTAATGGAGGGCATCGCCATCAAGGCGCACGAGCTCACCGAGCGCCACGCGCGGGTGTTCCAGGAGGACGTGCAGCCGCGGCTCGCGGAGGAGGGCATCAGCATCCTCCACCACGATGAGCTGGACGGAGCCGAGAAGAAGCGCCTCGAGAAATTCTTCCGGCAACAGATCTTCCCGGTCCTCACGCCGCTCGCCGTGGACCCGGCGCACCCGTTCCCGTACATCTCGGGGCTCTCGCTCAACCTGGCCGTGGTGGTGCGCAACCCGAGCACGGGCAAGGAATCGTTCGCGCGGGTCAAGGTGCCGCCGCTCTTCCCTCGATTCATCGCGGTGGACGCCCACGGCGTGCCACGCCGGCCGGAGGAGATCGCCTCCGACGAGACGCAGGGAGCCTCGTTCGTACCGATCGAGGAGATCATTGCCGCGCACCTCGAGCAGCTGTTCCCCGGCATGGAGGTGGTGGAGCACCACACGTTCCGGGTGACCCGCAACGAGGACCTCGAGGTTGAGGAGGATGACGCGGAGAACCTCCTGAAGGCGCTCGAGAAGGAGCTGCTGCGCCGCCGGTTCGGCAACGCGGTGCGCCTCGA
>JAAZBW010000288.1 GCA_012513625.1 Actinomycetales bacterium
CGCTAATGCCGGCAATATCGGGACCGATGAGGTGACTCTTCGCGAATATGAGGAAGGCTACTTCGCATCCGTCGTGGCTCTGGACTGGCAGTGCGCATGGTTGTCAGAGGCGGCTCGAGCCTCAGCGGCGGGAGACAGTATTGGCATGGAGGTCGCGGTCGAGCAGTTGCGTGGATTTGCGCAGACCGAATATGCATGAGCATTTGTGGATTACGACGAATTCCTCGCCCAAATCGTGGAGCTGATCACTTTGGGGGATATCACTGAAGCTACGGCCTATCTCATCTCGTGTCCGCCCGAAACCCTCGTTGATCCCAGCCTGGCGAGCGGAGCAGGTCGACCCCGAGAGTGGCAACCGAAGTGACCACCGATCTGGATTCGTGTGCTTCCAGACCCGATAGGGGTGTGACGAGGCGTCGAAGGCGGTACATGTGGGTGGCGGGTTGTGGCGTCGCAGTCCTCCTCACAGGATGCGCGACACCCACAGGTTCAGACCATGAGCCCCCACCGTCGAGCCAGTCGCACGTGAGTGAGGCCACTACCGAAGCACGCACCGCCCTCGGATCGATAGAGACGCCGGGAATCCCCACCCCAGCCGACACGAGCGGGGCGCGTGGCGAGGTCGAGCGGCCCATAGTTGATTCTGCGCCGTTGGGCCCGGGCGAAATAGTGGTCACCTTCGACGGCGAGGAGTGGGACATGTCGGGCGCAGTGGTGACGTGTGAGCGCAATGGCGCCCGGCTCGTCGCCACGGTGGAGGGGCAGGTCGCCGACGGCATGTACTGGATTACCCTCTGGGTAACCGAGGCTGGAGTCAGTGTCCTTGATCTCGGCGTCGGCTATGGCGTCGACGCGCAACGTGATGGTCACAAGGGCCACTACTGGCCGACCGGGCTCCCGGGGGAGCAGCCGCTGAAGGCGGAAAGGGACGGTGCCTGGTACAGGGTCTGGGGAGAGACCTTCTTTATGGTGAACCGTCCGTCTGGGACGACCGAATCGATCTCAACCCCTTTCGAGATGTCGCTGCGTTGCCCCGCCGACGGCGAGGGCTGACCCGCTTTTCTTCGAGTGCGTGGTTTAGACCAGAACACCGTTCTGGTCTAAACCACACACTCGACGGATCCGTACTCTGCTAGAAGCGGCGCTCCACGATCGAGGCCTCCACGAGGCGGGAGAGTCCCTCGCGGACTGAGCGAGCCCGTAGCGGACCCACCCCCTCCACCTCCTGGAGCTCCTCCGTGGTGGCGCCGAGTAGACGCTGGAGTGAGCCCATGTGGTTCGCGATCGAGACGGCCACTGTGCGGGGGAGCCGCGGGACGTGGTCCAGCATCCGGTGTCCCCGCGGTGAGAGCGGGGTATCGAGACCCTGCTGACCGAGGGGCAGCCGGAGCGCGCGCGCCACATCCGTTGGGCTCGCGAGTTGCTGTGCATCGAGTGCCGCGATCCGGCCCACGGCCTCGTCCCGGTCAAAGGTGGCGTAGTCGTCAAGAACGAGGTCCCGGTCGTGGGCGATCCCGGAGACGAGCTCCACGAGCTGTAGCTGCACGAGCCGGCCATCCGTGCCGAGTTCCACCACGTACCCGTCCACTTCCTGCCAGATGCGGATCACCATCTCGATCCGGTGGGCCACCTGCACCACGTCCCGCGCGGTCACGAGGTCCTCTATCTCGAGCGTGGTGAGGTTCGCGAGAACCTCCTGCACGCGAACCTGGTAGCGCTCCAGCGTGGAGAGGGCCTGGTTGGCCTTCGCGAGCAGCACGTCCGCGGATCCGAGCACGTGCCGCTCACCGTGGAGGTAGAGCGCGATCGTATGCATGGACTGGGACACCGAGATCACCGGCACCCCGGCCTGCTCCGAGACCCGCTGCGCGGTGCGGTGCCGCATGCCCGTCTCGTTCGTGGCGATGTTCGGGTCCGGCAGCAACTGCACATTCGCGCGGCGGATTCGGGAGTTGTCCGGGTCCACCACCACGGCGCCGTCCATCTTGGCGAGCTCACGCAGGCGGGAGGGCGAGAATTCCACATCCAACTCGAAGCCGCCCGAGCAGAGCTCCTCCACCTCGGGGCCGTGGCCAAGTACCACGATCGCGCCGGTTCGCCCCCGGAGGATGCGCTCCAACCCGTCCCGGAGTGCTGAACCGGGCGCCACATCGGCGATGGTGGTTCTGAAATCTGGGTACGGCATGAATCCTCTGGATCCGAGAAGTGGTGGCTGGGGCAATCCTAGGCGCGCACGATGCGCACCGTGGCCGACGTATCCGTATTGTGACCAGCCGCGATGGCGCCGAGGACATCATCCACTCGCACCACCCTCATCCCGGCGGGCACCCGCACCCCCTCCGACCCCCTCCGCGGGATGATCGCGCGGGTGAATCCTAGCCGGGCCGCCTCTGCGAGGCGCCGGTCGATCCCGGCGGTGGCACGCACCTGGCCCGAAAGCCCCACCTCGCCGAATGCCACGGTTGCTGCATCCACCGCCTCGTTCGCGGCCGCTGCCGCCACTGCGAG
>JAAZBW010000289.1 GCA_012513625.1 Actinomycetales bacterium
GACGAGAAGCTCGCCCTCCGTACGAGAGGTGCGCGCCGCCGTCGGGAGCCTACGGGCGCAGGGTGAACGTGGTGCGGGAGGCCTCGGCCACCGCCTCCTCGGTCCAGTTCCACGCGAATGTCTCCCCGTCCCGCCAGGCGGTCAGCTGGTCCGTGTAATGGCGGGAGGTGGGGTGCCCGGAGGTGCCGGTGGTGACCACCCACGTGGAGGCGTCCAGATCCGAGAGGTCCACCACCATGCGCATGGAGGGGCCGGTGCTACTCGTGAAGTCGAGGCGCTCGTCCTCGCCCGGGCTCACGGACCACGAGTTGGCGTTCACGGTGGCGATTCCGCCGTCCGTGCCGAACGGCGCCGGGTTCGTGAGCCACGCAATCGGCGCGGGGGCGGCGGAGGGCGTGAGGATCGGGTGGAAGAGCTCGGTCTGGTGGAGATCCCCCCACCGCCACGTGGACGGGTTCTTTCCGAGCACCCGGGTGAGGTGGGCGCGCGCATCCGTGAGGGACTGGAGGAGCACCTCGTCCCGGGTCTCGGTCACGTTCACCGTGGTGATGTCATCCCACCAGCGGTTCTGCGGCTGGCCGATAATCATGTGGACGGCGTTCACCCAGCGTGAGTCGCCGTCCATGCCCTCGGCCGAGCCCAGTTCGTCCCCGAAGGTGAGCATGGCCAGGTACGCCCACGTGGCGTTGAAGAAGGCGGCGCCGGAAGAGTCCGCATCGTTGGGGTAACCCTCGTCACGCCAGGTCATGAGCTCGTCCATGGCCTCCTGGAGGAAGGGGTCCTCCACCTCGAGCCGCATGATCGTGGGCATGAGGATTTCGCCGAGCGGGTTGCGCGTGTCCCCCATGATCTCGTTCGCAGCGTCCACGGTGAGGGCCTCTTCCGCGCCGACCGCCTCGCCCAGCAGTGAGCGGATGCGCTGGGAGCGGTAGCCGGGATCAAAGTCGGCCGTGAGGAACGGGCCCTCGTCCGGGGCGGTCACGGCCTGGTTGGCTGCCACGATGAAGCCCTCGTCCGGGTTCTGGAGGCTCGGCAACTCGTCCGCGGCCAGGTAGCCCTGCCAGTCATAGGCGGAGTCCCAGCCGGGGCGGGGCCACGTACCGTCCGAGGGGACGGGCCCGGGGACCTCGGCGCGGATCGGGATGCGCCCGGGCGCCTGGAACCCGATGTCCCCCTCCACGGTGGCGTAGACGATCGCCTGCGCGGGCACCTCGAACAGGGCGGCGGCGCGTGCGATGTCCGAGGGCTGGCGGGCGCGGTTGGTGGCAAAGATGGCGTCCATGGTCCGCCCGGGATCGAGTGCGGTCCAGCGGAGCGAGACCTCGTAGCCGTCCACGCCTCCCGGCGGGCTGCCGGCGGGCACCGGGGAGCCGGTGACGAACTCCGTGCGGCCGAGCGTGTCCGTCACGAGAGGGCCGTGGTGGGTGGAGCGGACCTCGATGGTGCGGGGATCGCCCCCGTTCACCTCGATGGTCTCGGTGCGGGTTTCCAGCGCGAGCCGCTCGCCATCGTGCTCGTAGGTGCCGTCCGGGTAGACCCGCTCCAGGAAGAAGTCGGACACGTCCGGAGCCATGTTCGTCAGGCCCCACGCGAGGTGGTCGTTGTGGCCGATGATCACGCCGGGCATCCCGGAGAAGGAGAATCCGCCAAGGTCGAAGGTGCAGTCCGCCGTGATGGCGGTGCAGTGGAGGCCCACCTGGTACCAGATCCCGGGGGCTCCGAGGCCGAGGTGGGGATCGTTCGCAAGGAGCGGCAATCCGGACTCGGTGTGCTCTCCGGAGACCACGAAGGAGTTGGAGCCCACGGCAGTGCCGCGCCCCAGCAGGGAGGGCACGGCGTCCAGGGCCTGGATCGCGGCGCCCACCGCGTCGGACCGGATCGCCTCCCGCCAGCTGGAGTCGATGACGGAGGGCGAGCCTGCGTCGTCGCCCCAGCCCGCGTCCACGGTGGCCGCGTCCGCGCTCGGGACCACCCGCACCCCGGAGCCGCCCGGCACGATCGAGGCGTTGCGCGTGTAGGGGTAGCCAGGGAACACCTCCTCCACCCGCTCGAGGTCCCCGAGCGCCTGGTAGGTGGCGGCGCGGTTGATCTCGTGCTCATAGTTGCCGATGAGGTCCCAGGCCATCGCCTTCAGCCAGGCGAGCGAGTCCACCGGCGTCCACGGCTCCGGGTCCGTGACGGACACCTGTAGGCCGAGCACCGTGTACTCGAATGCCAACTGGGACGGCTCACGGCCCTCGAGGTACGAGTTCACGCCGGCAGCGTAGGAGGTGAGGTAGGACTGGCTCTCGCGGGAGATCATGTCCCACTCCTGCTCGGCCACGTGGCGCCAGCCGAGGGTGCGGATCACCGTGTCCGCCGCAATTGCCTCCTCGGCGCCGCCCACAAGTTCGGCGAGCCGGCCGGAGGTCACGTGGCGCCGGTAGTCCATCTCGAAGAACCGGTCCTGCGCGTGCACGTAACCCTGCGCGAAGAACAGGTCCGCATCCGTGTCCGCGTAGATGTGGGGCACTCCCTGGGCGTCCCGTTCGATGCGCACCTCACTGCCCACGCCCGTCTCAGCCGTGCCGGAATGGTGCGGCAGCGGGCGACGGAGCACGATGGTCACCACGGTGGCGCCGAGCACCAGCACTCCCACGAGGAGGGCGGCGAGCGCCACAAGGATCCGGCGGCGGAGCGGGCTCGATTGGGTCACCCTCCGAGCCTAGCGGGAGGGCCGCCGCTGCAGCGGGAAGCTTCCGCGCCCCGGTGGCGTTGCACCCCAGTGGGCGCGCTAGCATGGCGCCCGGAGAGATCCGTAAGGAGCCCGATGCCCACCTACGCGTACCGCTGCACCGAGTGCAGCACCGAGTTCGACGTCTACCAGCGCTTCGACGAGGACTCGCTCACCACGTGCCCCTCCTGCCAGGGCGTCCTCCGCAAGCTCTTCACCCCCGCCGGCGTGCTGTTCAAGGGCTCCGGGTTCTACCGCACGGATTCCCGGGCCTCCTCGGGCAAGACCTCCTCCGGCAAGTCCGCGGGTGGGTCCTCCTCCGGTGCCTCTAACGGCGGCTCTTCCTCGAGCGGGTCCTCCTCGAGTGGCGCCGGCTCCGGCACGTCGGGGTCATCTCGCACCTCTTCCACAGGCTCCTCAAAGGGCTCCTAGTCCACAGGGCGGGCCCGGCCGCCACAGCAGTGGTGGCCCGGTGCGTAGGGTCCCGGGCATGGCCCGCGCTGACCGTCCTCCCCGCTCCTCTCCGGCTCGCCTCGCGGCGGGCCGCTCATCTGCTGGGCGCTCGTCCTCTGGTCGCTTCGGTTCCCACCCCTCCGGCGCCGCCCCGGCAGCCCGGCCCGTCCGTCCCACTTCCGGCGCGGCGTGGCGCGGACTGCTGTGGCGCTGGCGCCACGTGTTCCTCGCGATCGGACTCGCCGCCGGCACGCTCGCGTTCGTGGACGCCCTCTCCCCGGACGAGGGCGCCCCCACCCTGGTCCTCAAAGTTGCCCGCCCCGCCGGTCACGTCCTCACCGCCGACGACGTCCGTACTGTCACGCTGACCCCCGCCCTGGACGGGGTGTTGGGTGCGCCGGAGGAGGCCGTGGGAGAGGTGCTCGCGGTGGGACTGCCAGCGGGTTCGCCTCTGTCCACCGGGATGTTCGTGGGGCCGGGGCTCGCCGTATCGGCACCGTCCGGCACCACGGTGGTCACGGTGGCGCTGGCAGACCCTGGATCACGGGAACTTGCCATTCCGGGGACAAAGCTCACACTCGTGGGTGAAACCGGCCCGGACGGTAATGTACAGCAGGTCCATGACGTGCTGGTTTTGTCACGTCTTGACTCTCCGGCGGGGGAGGGTCTGTTCGCCACGGAAACCCTGCTCACCTATGTGCTGGTTGCAGTTCCCTCACGAATGGCTACTTTGGTGCTGGAGTCCAGTGCGGTCGCGCCGCTTCGCGTGGCTCTCCACTCCCAGCACTGAACAGGACCCCTCATTCGAAAGGCAGTATCACCATGCTCCAGGGCTTCAAGGAATTCATCTCCCGCGGCAACGTCATCGAGCTCGCCGTGGGCGTCATCATCGCCACCGCGTTCACTCCGGTGGTGGAGTCGGTCACCAACCTGATCACGGGCCTCATCGCCGCCGTCTTCGGTGCGCCCAACTTTGATTACGTGGGCGCGTTCACCCTCAACGGCACCGAGATCCTCCCCGGTGCCATCATCACCACGCTCGTGAACTTCCTGCTCGTGGCGTTCGCGGTCTACTTCTTCATTGTGGTTCCCATGAACAAGTTGGCCGAGGGCCGTCGCGAGGAGGAGAAGGAGGAGGCCCGTCCGGAGGACGTGGTGCTGCTCGAGGAGATCAAGGAAATCCTCAGGGCTCAGAGCCCGCGGGTCTGAATTCTGCGCTGCGCACGAGGGGTCCGGACGGCGTCCGGGCCCCTCGTATTCTCTCTGGATCCGCCCGCTCCCCACACACGTGGGGTGACTGGGGCGGCAGTGGTGGATGAGGAGGCCGAGGAGGCCCGCTCCCTACACGTGTGGGCGGATTAGCGGTGGCCCCAGTGGGGCGGCACATCCTCGACGAGACGCCGGTCGTTGGAATCCGGGCTGGCTCCCCATGTATCGTCGGAGTCCTCAGCCGCGCGGTTCGGAAGGACGGGCGGCAGAACGGACGGCGGGACGGACGGCAGCCTGGACGGCGGCGCTGCTGGCGGCGTGGCGCCGTCCTCACGGACTTGGCTGTCAACCCCCGAGAGCCGCACCACGCGCCGGTTGCCCCGGCGGCGCGGCTCAGCGCCCACGACGCTCCGCAGCGGCACGCAGCACCTGGTCAATCCGGGAGCCGCGACGGCTCATGCCGAGCTCACGGCGTAGTTCGGTCACGAGGTCCTCATCGCTCCTGCGGACGCCGTCGGCGGAGATCCAGAGGACGAGGTCATCGAGCTGATCGTCGGAGTACTCCTTGATCGGGCGGCCCCGGGGCACGTTGGGGCGCCCGGGCCGGGACTCGAGCCTGTCGAACGGGAGCTGCTCCGCCACCGCCTGGTCCTCGGTGTGCCGCGCACCGGCCTCGCCAGCTGCCGCGCCACTCTCACCTGCTGTCGCACCAGCAACAGCGTCGTCGACTGTGTGCCGCGCGCGGGTTTCCCCCTCGTCGACTGTGTGCCGAAGGCCGGGCTCCTCTGGTGCGGAGGCACCCGTGGCGGCGGCGGGAGGGGTGCCAGCCACAGAGTCGGTGGCCGGGCTGCCGGCCGGGGCCGGAGGAGGCGCGGACGCTCTCCCGGTAGAGGCGGCACCACTGGCAGGCCTGGAGGCCGCAATGGGTGAGTCGCCCATGGCAGCCCTCACCTTGGCAGCAATCGCGCTCGCCTCCTTCTGCGGGTTCATGAACACCGCCTGGGAGAACGCCATGTGCGGCACCCAGCCGCGCTGCTCGAGCCGCTCCACCCAGTAGCGGTCCCGGCGGCGGAGCGACGCCTCCGCCACGTAGTCCGCGTCGTCGGTCAGGACCCCCACGAACAGCTCACCGGGCCGGGACGGGTGACCCACCGCGAGAGGGATGCGCACGCCACCCTCGAGGCCGTAACGCGGCACCACGGTCAACCCGAGCCGGTGGAGCCGCTCGGTGAGGTCCACGAGCAGGCGGTCCGGCTCACCCTCGTCGGGCTGGGAGCGGGCCTTCGTGGAGCCGGGTTCAACGGGCCGGTCGGAGGCGAAGTCCAGCAACTCGGCGAGCAGCACGGCGCCCGGGTGGTGGAGCCGGTCCCGCTCGATGTCCTCCGGCGCGAGGCAGGAGACGATCTCGAGATCGTGGGTGACGGCGTCGAGGGCGTCGATCATGAGGGCGAGTCCCTCCGGCGCAGAGATGGGCCCGAAGCGGTGGAGCACCCGGCCGTGCGGGGTCTTACCGAAGCCCACGGAGAGCACCACGGCATCGCGCTGCAGGCCGTCGGCCTCCTCCACATCCACCACGGCGAACCGGTCCGGCTCCGCGAGCGCCCGCGCCATCTCCGGGTCCGCAGCCGCGGTATCGAGGATCGCCTGCGCTGTTACCTGCGAGAGGGAGATGACGGCCACTGACTTTCCCGCGGCGAGGTGGCCTCGCGCCAGGTCCACCACCTTCCGGATCTCCGCGGGCACCGCTTCCACAGCCACTGTGCCGAGGGCGGGCATCCCGAATCCCTCCACCAGGTGCAGCCTGATCCGCGAGGGTGAGGGTGGCGCGGGCAGCGTGTCCACCACGCCCTCCCAGCCGCCACCCGCGAGGAAGGTGGCCAGGTGCTCCTCACGCCGCGAACGGTCCGTGGGCAGCACCACGGCCGGAAGCGTGCCGGAGAGCTCGTCAATGAGCCCGGCACCCGGCCGCGTGGTGTCTCCCACGATCACCACCTGGCGCGCCCGCGCAATCGCGGCGGCCACGTGGGCGGAGGGCAGGTGCTGGGCGCCGTCGATCACGAGCAGGTCGATTCCGCGCTCCGGCGGAAGCGCCTGGCCCACAGCCAGCGGCGGCACCACCCACACGGGGCGCGCCGCGCCGACCAGCTCTGGGTGCGCGCCACACAGCTCGCGCAGCTCCACACCGCGCGGATCCACGAGCGCACGCCACAGTTCCTGTGCGCCCGCCTTGTGATCGGCGATCGCCCGCGCACGTCGTCGATCCACAGCCCTCCGCACCGGGCCCGGCAGGGACGCAACCTGCGCCCGGTCCAGCTCCCGGAACGCGTCTGCGAGCGCGTTGAGCGAGGCGCCCTCCTGGTGGGCGAGCTCCGGATCGGAGGCGAGGATCTCCTCGAGCACGGACGCCCACCACGCGAGTTCCAGCTCCGCCGCCACCCGCTCGGACTCCACGCGCCGCTCGTGCAGGTCCGCCACCAGCGGGGAGAGGCCGAGGTGGTCCAGCTGCAGGCCAAGTGAGTTCAGTTCCGGCAGGTAGCGCAAGGCGGATGGGTCCGCCCCGAGCCCGGCCAGGAAGTCCCGGAGCTCCTCGATCGGGAGTGCGAACAGGTTCCGGTCGGGAAACACGGGGGTGAGCCCATCCAGGCGAGCGACGGCGTCCCTCGTGGTCCGCCGTGCCTCACCGAGGCCCTGGGGCAGGCTCGGCCAACCGCCGTGGGGGTTGTGCCGGCGCCAGACCTCGCGCTGGCGCTGGACCCGGGCCAGTGCCTCGTGCAGGTCCTCCACCACCACGCCGGGACGCTGCATGTCCCGCGCCTGCTTGGTGAGCCGGCGCCGAACCCCGCCCGGCATGTCCACCCCGTGCTGCGCACGCCACTGCGAGGTGGCGGTGGCGAGCACCATGTCCGCTGCGGACCGCTCGAACACGATGGGCTGGAACACATCGAGGGACTCGCGGATTCCCTCGAGCATCTGGAGCTGCTCGTTCCAGTCCGCGAGCGATCCCGCCCGCTCCAGCCCCGTCTCGCGCGCGATCCGGCCCACGCCCGAGAGCGCCTTTGGCAGCACCACCTCGGCGAGGACCTGGGAGCGCTCGAGGGCGTCCGTGGCCTCCTTCTGGTTCCGCACGCGCGCGCCGAACCAGGGGGTGTCCCGGTGCCGGTCGGAGAAGCCGCCGAGTATCGAGAAGCGGGTGAGCTTGTCCGCCGCGTCCGCGCGGGTGGACTCGTCCAGGCGCCCGATTGTCTCGCGGTCAAAGCGCACGCGGGAGCTCGGACCCTCGGCCGAGGTGGTGAGTTCGGCAAGGTGCTGGAGGGAGTCGTAGGCGGAGATCTGCCACGGATCCCGCGTGCGGTGGAGTGCCTTGGTGTACTTCTCGAGCCGCCCACGGACCTCGCGCAGCGTGGCGCGGGACTGGCGCACCGCGCCATCATCCAGGCGGTCCTCCCACGGGTGGAGGCCGTCGCGGAGGCGGTTCGGCGCAGTGAGGCGCCACGCGGGATCCTGCAGGTCCAGCACCAGGTCTGCGAGGCCTGCATCGGCCAGTGCCTTGGTGATCGCGCGGCCGGTGCGGCGGGTGCCCGGCACGTGCACCACGCGGCGCCCGGAGGCGGCGGCGTCCGCGAGGATGGCCGCCACCACGGCGGCCGCGTCCGAGCCCGGCCGGCTGTCCACCACGAGGTTTCGGCCCGAAACCACCAAATCGATCACGCCCTGCTGGTGCGGATCCAGGTCCCCCACGCCGCGCTCGTTGTCTGGCTCCCGGTCCTCGGCCCGCGTGGGCGGCAGCGCCACGTGGAGCGCGCGCTGCGCCTCGATGTCCCCCGCGAGTGCGCGGACCACGGGGTGGTCAAGCAGCAGGGGCCGCATGGCCGCGAGATCGTCCTGGAGGAGTTGGCTCGGGTGGAGGAACGGACCCGCGAGCACCCGCTCCGCGAACTCGAAGTCGGTCAGGTGCTCTTCCGCAATCCCGGCGATCTCCTCGATCGCCTCGTGTGGGGAGAAGCCGTGCTCGGTCTGGGAAAGCGCCGCGAGGGACCGGAGGTCCGCGGTGGCGCCGGCACGCTGGAGAGCCCGCACGAGCACCGGATTCACCTCGATACCCGGCTCCAGGTGCAGCTCGTAATCGCCCTCTCCCCCGCCCGGCCGGAGGTGGAGCGGGCGCATGAGGATGGGCGCGTAGGCGAGGCGCACGCCGCTGCCCGATTCCTCACCCGTGGGATCCGAGTCTGCCCAGCGGGCGAGCCCCATCACGAGGTAGACGGGAGCGGTGGAGTACCGCTGCGCGAGTTCGTCCGCCCGCTGGAGTACCGTACGGGCGGCGGTGCGGGCCTCGGCGAGCGCGCCGGTCTCGCGGAGCAGGTTGGACAGGCGCGTGCTGCGGCCCGCGTACAGCTGGGCGATGCCGCCGGGGTGGGCCTTGCTCAGGTCGAGGAGCGCGCCGCGGAGTTCGTCCACGTCAAACAGCGGCGAGGCACCGGCAAGGTCCCGGAGCTGCGCGGCCCACGTGAGGAGCGCGCGCTCCACGGGGTCGGTGGGGAGCTGGGTGACCGCGGCCTGCGAGACACCCGCCTCGGCGTCCGTCCCGCCCCTCTCGCCCACCTGGTCCGTGCGCGCGCCGTCCGCCGGTTCCCCGGGGGCGCCGCCGTCGCGGTCTGGACTGGGAGCGGTCCCGACGACGAGGGCTGGGCCTGCGGTCCCACCCTCCCCCGCCTCGGGCTGGGTGCCGTCCCCGGGTGAGTCGGGGGCGGCTGAGTCGGCCGGAGGTGCGGGTTCGCTGGCGGAGGGGGCAGGGTCCGGAGCCTCGTCACGCCGGGTGGGGGCGGACTCTGTGGCGCCGCTCGAAGCCGCGTCATCGGGGCGGGATGAACCGCCGCCGCGACGGCGCGAGAAGAAACGCAGCGGTGCCATTACTACACGCTAACGAGCGGTGGGGACTTGCGCGCCCGTGGCACGCCGCCTCGGTGCGATTGAAGCACCCGGGAGCGACTCTCCGGGGACGCTGGGGACGGAGATCGCGCGGCGGCGACGACTTGGATGCCCGCGAACCGAACTGCAAGCCGAACTGCCCGCGAACCGAACTGCAAGCCGAACTGCCCGCGAGCCCGCCCACCGGCCGGCACCCGCCATCCAGCCTTTCGGGAATGACAGAACGGAATGCGACACGCAGGGGGGCAGGCGTCGCATTCCGTTCTGAGAAGAGTATGCCTCGGCTACCGGGTACTTTTCAAGGCCGATATTCAAAGAGCGTTCAATGCCGTGCGTGACGTCTGTCACATCGGCCCCCGAGCGTGCATTTCGCGGCTTTCGAGGCCTTCAGAAACGACTCGCGCGGCCCCTGAGCGAGCGGTCCGAGGGGGCGGGACGGGGTCAGGAGAGCTGGAGCGTGGTGACGCACGTGGGGTCCTCGGGGCCAGTCCCGATCGGGGCCGTCACGGCCTTTCCGTCAAAGTCCACCGTGAGCGTGAACTGCTCACCGGCTGGCAGCCAGAGGCCGTAGAAACCGTTGTCAAACGTGGTCACGGACTCGTCCACCACCACCGTGCCGTCGCCGTCGTTCACGATCGTGAGGTCGATCTGGGCGTTCTGCAGCTCTCCAACGCACGTGGTGAGCGAGTGGTAGAAGCACTCGTGGGTCTGGGCCACGTACGGAGCGAAGGAGAGGTAGAACTGGTCCGCGGGGAGTGGGACCGTCTCCTCTGCGCCGTCTGCCCCGCGCACGAGGAGCCCCCCGGGGCGGACGGAGGCGAACAAATCCTGGTCCCGGTCCGCGAGTTTGGTGGCATCCAACTGGTCCACCACCTCCACGGCAGAGACGGCCTCCAGGCCGAAGGCGGCGAGGACGTCGCTGCCGTTGGGCTCCGCGTCAGCTGCGGCCGTGGTGGTGGAGGTGGCGGCTGTGGTGGGCGCGGATGGCGCGGGATCCTCTGCGGCGCCCCCACAGCCGGCAATCGCGAGCGCCCCTGCGAGGGCTGCGGCGGCGAGGACAGGGAGGCGTGGGACGGCAGAACGGATCGGCGTGAAAGGGCTCATGGAATCGATGCTAGGCAGACGTTTCGTAGCTGCCGAGGCTCTGCGGGGAATTTCACGCGAAAATTCCGTCTAAATCGGGGGTGCGGGGGCCCGTCCCGTGACCATGGTCCCGTGGAGGCAGCGATCTCCACCACGACGGCGCCGCTCACCGCCAGTCTCCGGCCCGCCCTGCGCTCGCTGTCGGGTGCGCAGCCGGGCGGGGGCGCGCACCGCGGATACGGGGGCGCAGCCGGGCGGGGGCGCGCACCGCGGGCACGGGGGCGTCGCGGCCGCGACCGCTACTCCTCTCCGCCTTCGGCGGACCCGTCCTCGTAGGCGGGGTAGGTGACCGTGGTGCCGTCCAC
>JAAZBW010000290.1 GCA_012513625.1 Actinomycetales bacterium
CCACCACCACCGGCCACCACCGACCTGCCACCACCACCACCGGCCACCAGCGACCTGCCCACCACCGACCGCCACACGTCACTTGTGTTCCAAGAGCTCGCGGGATGCCCTCCGCCAACGGGGTCAGCTCCGTTGGCAACCGGCGAACCAGACAGTTGCCTCCGAGAGATGTGCGAAATCGGCCTCCGCCACGCCGTTCTCGGAGGCAACTGCCGTTGTCATGGGGAAAGGAGTCGAGACGTCGAAAGGGAAGCCGGCGAGGCGGGCCCCAGTGGCGCCCAGAGGGTGGAACCAGGTCCAGATTTCCGCCCCCGCGGCGGCAAAAGCGCCAACTGCGCGCCGACTGGCTGGGATCACACCCTTCCGCCCATTAGCATGAAGCGAAGCTTCCGTCCCGCCGGGGTGGGCGCGCGCATGCCCCCGAAAGTTCAGCGAACACAGGCCACCACAACCACCAGCACCGCCCACACGAGGACCACACTCCACCAGCCACCAGCTTGCATCACCAGCACAGACCACGAGACACCAGCCCGCACCACCACCACAGACCACGAGACACCAGCCACCAGCCACCAACCACCAGCGCAGACCAGCAGCACAGCACCACCATCACCAGACCCGAGCAGAGCACACCACCAGCTACACACCAGCAGCTACAGACCACCAGCCCGGCACCATCCGCAGGGACCGGCACAGAGGAGAGGAGGCGGACATGGGATTCCTCGAGAAGTTCGAACGATCGGTGGAACGCGTCGTCAATGGCGCCTTCTCCAAGGCCTTCCGTTCGGAGGTCAAACCGGTGGAGATCGCGAGCGCCATCCGGAAGGACATGGATGACCGCGCCATCGCGGTGGCCCGCGGCCGCACGGTGGTCCCCAACGAGTTCGAGGTGGTGCTCTCCGCCACGGACGAGGACCAGATCGAGCAGTGGGGCGCGGAGGCGCTCGCCGCCGAGATCGAAGCGGCCGCCACGGCGCACGCCGCCCAGCAGGCATACAACTTTGTGGGCCCGGTGCACGTCACGTTCACCACCTCGGAGGAACTCACCACGGGCCGCTTCGAGATCACTGCGGCCACCCGTCGGGGCAACGTCGCCCCCGCCACCACGGACACGCCCTCCGAACAACACCCCATCATCGACATCGATGGCCAGCGCTACCTCCTCACCGGCACCGTGACCGTGATCGGCCGCGGCTCGGACGCGGACGTGGTGGTGGATGATGCCGGCGTCTCCCGCAAGCACCTCGAGCTGCGCGTCACCCCGCGCGGCGTGGTCGCACGGGACCTTGGCAGCACCAACGGCCTCTACGTGGAGGGCCACAAGGTGGAGGCCGCAACGCTTGTGGACGGCAACACCCTGACCATTGGCCGCACCCGGATCCTCTTCTGGACCCGGCCCGACGACGAAGGTTAGGTCCCGTCCACTCCCTCACCACACACCGTCCACTCCAGGGCCGAGAGCCCGGAATCCGCAGCCTGCCACCCGCCACCCCAGACCACAGAACGAAAGGACCCTCATGAGCGAACTGGCCATGACGGTCCTCCGCCTCTCCTACCTGGCGCTCCTCTGGATCTTCGTGTGGGCGGCGATCTCGGTGCTCCGCAAGGACCTCTACTCGGTGACCCGCGTGACTCCGCGCGGCCGCGGCCGCGCCGCTGCCGCCGATTCCCGCGGACGCCGAGGCCGAGGCCGGGGCCGAGCCCGCGGTAGCCGTGGCTCCACCGGCACCGAACCCTCGGCGCCCAGCCCTACCCCGGTCCCGATCGGAGGCACCGGCCACGCCCCGAACCTCCCGCCCCGCGCCGCCGGAAACGGCGGCCGCCCACCCAGCCGGGTCCGGCTGACGGCGGGCAAGATGGCGGGAACGTCGCTGCCGCTGGGACGCAGCGCCATCGTCGTCGGGAGGGCGCAGTCCTGCACGCTGGTACTGGATGACGATTACGCGAGCTCCCGCCACGCCCGCTTCTTCCCGCAGGGGGACGTGTGGTTCGTGGAGGACCTCGGCTCCACGAATGGCACGTTTGTGAACGGCCAGCGGATCGGCGAACCGATCCAGCTTGGGGTGGGTGAGGTGGTCCAGATCGGCCAGTCCTCGATGGAGCTCGTCCGGTGAGCGTCGAGTTCCACTACGCGGCGCGCTCCGATGTGGGGCTCGTGCGCGTGAACAATCAGGATTCCGGCTATGCGGGGCCGCGCCTGCTGGTGCTCGCGGACGGGATGGGTGGGCCGGCCGGCGGAGATATCGCCAGCTCGGTGACGGTGGCGCACCTCGCTCCCCTCGATGAGGACGTCCCTGCCGCCGATGACCTCCTCCCGCTCCTCCGCGAATCGATCGAGGCCGCGCATGACGAGCTGATGGAGCGCTCCAGGGAGGACCCGGACCTCGCTGGTTTGGGCACCACGTGCATCGCCCTGCTGCGCAGCGGCAACAAGATCGGCATGGTCCACATTGGCGATTCGCGCGCCTACCTGCTGCGGGACAAGGCCCTCACCCAGGTCACCACGGATCACACCTACGTGCAGCACCTCGTGGACACGGGCCGCATCACTGCCGAGGACGCGGAGGTGCATCCCAACCGCAACATGATCCTGCGCGCGCTCGGGGACACGGCCGGGGAGTTGACCCTGGACGAGTCGATCCGCGAGGCGCTGCCGGGGGATCGTTGGCTGCTCTGTTCGGACGGGCTTTCCGGCATGGTGGCCGCGGAGACCATCGAGCAGACCATGAACCGGTTCACCGATCCGGGCGAGTGTGCGGACACGCTGGTGGCGTACGCACTGCGGGCCGGCGGCACGGACAACATCACGGTCATCATCTGCGACATCGTGGACATGGGCGAGGTTGCCCAGGACATCTCCACGGTCCCGCAGGTGGTGGGCGCGGCCGCCAACAAATCGCTCGCCCGCTCTCGCGCCGGGGAGAGCTCCGCCGCCCGCGCCGCCGCGCTCACCCCGCGCGAGGAGGTCCCGGCAGACGAGGAGGAGGCTCCCCCGCCCCGCCGGAAGCGCCGGCTGGGTGCCGTGGTCGGGCTCCTCGTGATCCTCGCCCTCCTCGCGGGAGGGGTGTGGGCCGGCTACCGCTGGACGCAGACCCAGTACTTCATTGCCGACGACGACGGCTGGGTCACCGTGTTCCGCGGAATCCCGCAGACCCTGGGCCCCGTCACGTTCGCGTCCACGCACGAGCGCACGGACATCGAGGTGGAGAGCCTCTCCGGCCTCGCGCAGAACCGGCTGGAATCGCCCATCACACGCAACTCCCTCGCGGAGGCCGAGGCGGTGGTGGAGAACCTGCGTGCCGAGATCGTGGTGCCGGAGGTGGAACGCGCGGACGGCGTCTCCCGCCGCCAGGGCGGGCCCAACGCTGAACTCTTCCCGGGTGGCGCCATCGGCGGGACGGACGGTGGGGAGAACGGGAGCGAGCCGGGCGACGGGACGGGGGCTACGCCGTCGCCGGGGACCACGGGGCGGCCCACCGATCAGCTGGTGCCGATCCCCTCCGTCTCACCGAGTCCGGAAACGATGTAGATGGCCACGATCACGCACGAGCGGGTCCGGACGGGACGCGGCTACGAGTTGGTGCTGCTCATCCTCGCGGTGGGGATGGGCGTCTTCGCGTACGTGCAGGTGGGGCTCGCGATGAACGAGCAGGTGCCCGTGAACCTCGTGGCACAGGCATCCGTGTTCACCGCGCTCGCCGTGCTCGTGCACCTGCTGGTGCGGTGGAAGGCGCCGTACGCGGATCCGGTGATCCTGCCCACGGCGGTGGCGCTCACCGGGATCGGGCTCGCGGCGATCTATCGGCTGGACCTCAGCTATGCGGCCCGGGGGCAGAACTCGGGGTTCGCGCCGCGGCAGCTCGTGTGGCTGCTGCTCGGCATGGCTGCCGCCACCGTGGTGGTGTGGCTGTTCCGGGACCACCGGATCATGAAGCGGTACACGTACCTGTTCCTCGTGGCAGGGCTCGGACTGCTGCTGCTGCCACTGGTGCCGGGGCTGGGGCGCACCATCAACGGCTCACGGATCTGGATTGGCATCGGGGATATCGTCTCGTTCCAGCCGGGTGAGCTCGCGAAGATCTGCCTCGCGATCTTCTTTGCCGGCTACCTGGTGGACGCGCGGGACAACCTCGCGCTCGCGGGGCCGCGCGTGCTCGGCATGCAACTGCCGCGGGTGCGGGACCTGGGGCCGATCCTCGTGGCGTGGGCGATGGCTGTGTTCGTGCTCGTGTTCCAGCGGGATCTCGGCACCTCGCTGCTGTTCTTCGGCTTCTTCGTGGCGATGCTGTACGTGGCCACCGAGCGGCTCTCGTGGGTGGTGATCGGCCTCGGGCTGTTCGCGGGCGGCGCGTTCGCCGCGGCGCAGGCGTTCCCCCACGTGATGGCGCGCGTGGACGTGTGGCTCCACGCGCTCGAGCCCGAGATCTACAACCGGGATCCCGGGGGGTCCTACCAGGTGGTGCAGGGGCTGTTCGGGATGGCCAACGGCGGCCTGTTCGGCGCCGGCTGGGGCGAGGGCTATCCGTACCTCGTGCCGTATGCGAACTCGGACTTCATCTTCGCCACGCTCGGGGAGGAGCTCGGGCTCACGGGCGTGCTCGCCGTGGTGGTGATGTACATGATCCTCACCGGGCGCGGCATTCGCACCGGCATGGGCGTGCGTGACGGCTTCGGCAAGCTGCTGTGCGGCGGGCTCGCATTCGTGATCGCGTTCCAGTGCTTCGTGGTGATCGGCGGCGTGACCCGGCTGATTCCGCTCACCGGGCTGACGTTGCCTTTCATGGCATACGGGGGTTCCTCCCTGCTCGCGAACTGGATCA
>JAAZBW010000291.1 GCA_012513625.1 Actinomycetales bacterium
CCCGAGGGCCAGCACCGAGGCGGCGCCCATAGCCACCATGGCGTGCGTGAGGCGGTTCCGCCGCCGCGAAGTTCTTGGTCGTACGTTGAGCATTTTGAACAAGCTCCCCTGGTTCGCTCTTCTTGTTTCTCCCCGCCCCCGCAGCGCGTGTGAGGCACGCGTTCGGGAGGCATGTGCCGGGCAGCCTAGCCCAGTGCTGTTAAGTAACTTACACGGATGATGAGCAGGTTGAAAGTCTGTTGAACGAACTTTTGGCTGGCAGTCTTATTTTTGAGGAGTCAAGGACCAACGTCCCAGCTCAGGGGGTCAAAAGTCCCAGGTCCCGCCCGCGCTTATGCCGGAGACGCGTCCACCCCTCGGACACTCACCCCGCCGAGACCGCTACTCCGCCGCGGGCAGCGGGAACGCGTCGAAGTACACGCGCACCCGCCGCGACTCTTCCGCAGTACCCGGATCCGCGACCGCGCCATCCCCCGAACTCGAAGCCGGACCCAACCCCGCAGCCCCCTCCACGCCCCGCCGCTCCTTCGCCCGCTCCGTGTGCTCGTGCACCAGCCGCATCACCGCATCCCGCAGCGCATCGAGCTCGGGGGCCGTCATCGTGGCCGTCGTCCGCGAGTTCGTGGAGGCATCCACCCAGGCCTTCTCCGCCTCGCCCGCCGACTCCGCCGCGCTCGCGCGCCGCAACCACTCCGAAAGCTCAGCCGAGCGACGCTCCTGCTGCACCCGCAACATCAGGTCGACCGCGGGCCGCAGCCCGTCGTCGTCGCTCATCAACGCCGCGCGCACACTGAACCCGACCGCCCGCCACCACCGCTCCCGGCCCCGCCCCCGCCCGGCGTCCTCCTCCACGAACCCGTGCCGCGCGAGCTGCCGCAGGTGGTAACTCGTCTGCCCCGTACTTTCTCCCGTGTGCCGCGCGAGCATCGTGGCCGTGGCCGGCCCGTGCGTGCCCAGCCACTCGTACATCTCCATCCGCAGCGGGTGCGCGAATGCCTTCATCGCCGTCGCGTCGATCTCGCGTGCCGTATAGGACTCCGACGACGACGCCCGGCTTTCCGCACCGTCAGTTGGGGGTGGGGTCTTGCGCTCCGTCATGTGCAGAGATACCTTTGCAGAGAACTGTTTGCATAGCTTCTTCTGCTCATCCTATCGAGGTTCGACCATGGACACCACAACCACCACCGGCACCACGGAGGCCCCCGCAACTGGGACTCACGCGAAGCCGATCCCGCTCGGCCGGCCGTTCCATGTTCACCTCGCCTCGGTGGCGATCGCGAACCTGGCGGACGGGCTCGTGCTGGTGGGCGCACCCCTTGTTGCGGTGGGCCTCACCCGCTCCCCCGGCGAGATCTCCCTGCTCAACGCGGTGTTCTGGCTGCCGTGGCTGCTGCTCGGGATCGTGGCGGGGCTGGTGGTGGACCGGTCGGATCGGCGCAATCTCCGCATCGCCGGAATTGCGGTTCGAGCTGTGCTCCTGCTCGGCCTCGCGTGGGCCGCGTTCGCGGACGCGCTCACCATGCCGCTCCTCATCGGCGCCACCGCCGCCTACGGAGTGACGGCCGTTTTCGTGGACCTTGCCGGCTCCGCCATGGTGCCGCAGGTGGCGCCGCGCGCCCGGCTCTCCGCCGCGAACGGCCGGGTGATGGGCGCCGAGACGGTGATGAACAACTTCGTGGGCGGGCCCATCGCGGGTGCCCTCCTCGTACTGGGCAGCGGCTGGATCCTCGGCGCGGGGGCGGTGCTCTGCGTGGTGTTCGTGCTCGTACTCCTCGCCGGGCTGCGGGGCAGCTACCGGCCCGATGCCGCCCTGCGGCCGGGGGCGGCCACGGCGGGGGTCTCCGCCGTCGTCGGAAATCATGAACCGGCTACGGAGGGGGCGCGCGGACACCTCGCCCGCATCCGCGAGGGCCTCGCCTTTCTGTTCACCCACCCAGTGATCCGGCCGCTCGTGATCGGGGCGAGCCTCATGAACATGGCGAGCACCGCCTACTTCTCGATCTTCGTGCTGTGGGTGGTGGGCGAGGACTCCGCGGTGGGGCTGCGCGCCGAGGCGTTCGGACTCCTCCTCGCGGTACTCGCGGTGGGCGCGGTCCTCGGCTCGGTGTGCGCGGAACCACTGCAGCGCTGGATCGAGGAGGTGCCGCTGCTGTTCGTGGTCTGGACCATCCAGTGCCTGCTGCTCGTGGTGCCGGTCCTGGTGCCCACGGTACCGGCGATCGCAGCGACCCTGTTCGTGATGGGCTTTTCCAACATGATCGGCAACGTGGTGAGCCAGACGGTCAGGCAGCGGCTCATCCCCATGGATGCTCGGCCGGGTGGGCGGCGCCGGGGCGACGCTCGGCTACGGGCTGATGCCTGTGGGGGCGCTGCTCGGGGGTGTGGTGGGTGAAGTATTTGGGCTGCCCACGGTGTTCATCGGGGCAGCGGTGGTGAGCCTGGCGGCCGTGGCGTACCCGGCGCTCACGGTGAGGCAGCGGATGGTGCGGGAGCGGGAGATCGCCGTCGGGTGATGGATGCCCGGGAATAGAGAAGGGTGTGGCGGGGAGCCTTTCGACTCCCCGCCACACCCTGTTCTCAGGATCTACTCCCGAGCTGTGTACTGCGGGTTACGCGCGGTTGCGACGCACCGTCTGCAGTCCGAGCCCGCCCGCGATCAGAGCCAGTGCGGCACCCGCAAGGGCGAGCAGCGTCTGGGCGCTGGAGCCCGTGGCCGGGAGTTCAGGCTTCTCCGCCACGTTCACAATGCTGCCCGCGGAGTGCGCCTTCTCGGCGTTGTCCTCGTCGATCGTGAACTTGACCGGGGTCGCGTTGAGCACGTAGCCCTTGGGGGCCACCTTCTCCACGAGGGTGTAGTCACCCAGCGGGAGCTCCTCGATGAGGAACTTGCCCGCGGCGGGATCCTTGTCCGCACCGGTGCAGGCTGCGGCGTCCGTGGCCACGCAGTCGGTGACCTCCACGCCCTTCGCGTACGCGCCCGGTCCCGTGAGGGTCCAGACGGAGCCCGCGAGCTGCTTGCCCTGCTGGTCCACCTTGGTCCAGGTGGCCGAGCCGGTCTCGGGCTCCGGCTGCGGCTCCGGGGTCACCGGCTTCTCGTCGACGACGAAGGACTGCGCCTTGTCCTCGATGTCCGCGTGCTCCGCGACCTTCTCGCCGTCCAGGTACAGGTACTCGAAGACCACCAGCTTCTTGCCGGCATACTTCTCCGCCTGCGCCGCCGTGATGGTGAAGGTGACCTCGGTGGTGCCATCCGCCTTGTCCGCCGTGAACGTTGCCTCCGACTCGATACCAGTGGACTCACCGGTGCTCGCGTCGAAGAGGACACCCGTCAGGATGTACTCCGTGCCCGGGGTGAGGTTCTCGTAGGCGACGGTGTCGATCACGGTGCCGCCCTCGAGGGACAGGATGTTGTCATCCGAGCCCTCAACCTTGGCGGTGGTGCCGATCTTCGGTGCCGGGCCCGGCTCCGGGGTCACCGGCTTCTCCTCGACAACGAAGGACTGGGCCTCATCGGTCGGATCGGTGTGGTCAGCGGCCAGCTCGCCTTCCAGGTACAGGTACTCGTAAACCACCAGGTCCTGACCGGCGTAGGCGGCGACATCGTCAGCCGAGATCGTGAAGGTGACGAACGCGTAGCCGTTCGCTTCCTTCGCCAGGAACTTTGCGTACGCCGTGATACCCGTGGTCTCGCCAGCGGGCGCGGTACGAACCTCACCCTTCAGCGTGTACGTGGTGCCGGGAGTCAGGTTCTCGAACTTGACGGTATCGATCACCTCGCCACCAGTCAGCGGCAGCACCTTCGCGTCCGAACCCGTCACCGACACCGTGGTGCCAATCGACGGCTCTGGCTGCGGCTCCGGCTTCTCGTCAACGACGAAGGACTGGGCGTCATCCTTAAGGTCGGCGTGATTCGCCACCTCGATCTCACCCAGCGTCAGGTACTCAAAGACCACCAGCTTCTTGCCGGCGTACTTGTCGGCCTGCTCGGCAGTGATCGTGAACGTCACCTCGGTGGCGCCGTTTGCCTCGGTCGGCGTGAACGGAGTCTTCTCGGACGTAATGCCGGTGGAGTCACCGGACTCCGCGTCGTAGATGACACCCGTCAGGGTGTACTTGATGCCCGGGGTGAGGTTCTTGTAAGCGACGGTGTCGACGATCGTGCCGCCCTCGAGGGAGAGGATGTTGTCATTCGAGCCCTCGACCTTGGCGGTGGTGCCGATGGACGGCTTGAGCTTCTCAACTGTGAAGGTCTGCGCCGGGTCCTTCGGATCGGCGTGCTCAGTCACCTTCTTGTCACCGTCGAACAGGTACTCGAAGACCACCAGGTCCTTACCCGCATAGTCGGCGACCTGCTCAGCCGAGATATCAAACGTCACCGTGGTGGTGCCGTTTGCCTCGACCGGGGTGAACGTCGCCGACCCCTTGATACCCGTCGCAGACACATCATCACCGGTGATGAGCATGAGCTCACCATCCAGGGTGTACTCGGTGCCCACAGTCAGGTCCTTGTACGCAACCGTGTCGATGACCTTGCCACCAGTCAGCGGCAGCACCTTGTTTGCCTTGCCATCAACCGCAACCGTCGTCCCGATCTTCGGATCGAGAACAGGCTCAGGCTTCTCCTCAACCGTGAAGGTCTGGGACTCCGACTTCGGATCCGCGTGCTCAGCCACCTTGGTGCCGTCAGCCAGCTCCAGGTACTCGAAGACCACCAGGGTCTTGCCCGCAAACTCCGTCGCCTGCTCCTCGGTCAGGGTGAAGACAACGTCAACCTCACCATCCACAGTCTCAGCCTTGAACGCCTTGAACGCCTTGGACGCGGTGATCCCGGTCAGAACCTTGTCCGTCGCGTTGTACAGCACACCCTTGAGTACGTAATCCGTACCCACAGTCAGGTTCTCGAAAGCAACCGTGTCAACCACAGTGCCACCCTCGATCGAGAGGACGTTGTCATCCGAACCGTCAACCTTCGCAGTTGTCCCGATCTTCGGGTCCTTCGGCTCCGGCTCCGGGTCCGGGTCGGCGGTCGTGACACACGGAAGAATTCCCGCGAAGTTGATCTGGTGGATCTCATGAATCTGACCAGGCCACTGTGCGATTTCGAAGAACTCAGTGTTCTTCCCGATGATCTGAGTGTTGATCGAAGCGTTCATGTTGAAGGTCAGATCTGCGTTGGGAGCGTAGACCGCCCCTCCGTAGAACTTCTCAAAGGTCACCGCCCCGGTGACCTCGGAGAGGTCCCATAGGACAAACGCCGTCAGCTTGGAGTCTCCATCAAGGAACTGCATGGGGTCCTCGATCGAGATGCCATCCGTTTTGGCGACCTTGATGACGATCGGTGAGTCGGCCGCGTGGCCTGCCGGTCGGTAGTTGGCCCAGAGGGTCTGGCCCGCGATATCCGCGTAGTCGAAGTAGTTGACTACTCCCGATTTGAAGCCGATGTCGTTGTCGTACTTCAGCTTGTTTGCGTCCGCGTACATTCCGGCTAGGCACTTGTTGGTGGCGTCCACCTTGGCGTCGAGACCGGAGAAGTAGCTGGGCACCGCGTTCTTGGCCGTGATGTCGGCAAGCGAACCGTTCTGGAGGTTGTTCACCGCGAGAGTGCTGGAGCCGACCTGAACCTTCGCTGGGCTCGTCTGCACCAGGTCCAAGTTGGATACGTCCGAGAACTTGACGAAGTGATCCGTGATGTCCATGTGGCTGGAGTCATCAGACTTGTCTGTGAACTTCCCGGCGAGGAGTCGTGTCTCAGTCCCGTCGATAAGCGGGACAGCCTCAGAGAACATCTTTCCGCTGCCCGTCGCGGGATGTGTGTTCGAGAACTCTCCAAACGCCGCGAAGGTCGACTGGTTGTGACCGTTGCGTAGAACCAGGTCGCCCCGCGCCAGCACACCGAAGGTAGCGGTCTGGCCATCCGGGGCATTGGCAACGAACGGATTGAACGTCTTCCCCGCGTCGGCAGCCGCTGGCGCCGAGGAGGGGACCACGGCTCCCATCGCCAGCAGAGCGGTACCACCCGCCACCGCCAGGGCGCCCTTGAGACGGCCGCGCCACCTCATCCGACTTTAACTCTTGTTGAACATGGCGTGCGACTCCCCGTTGACTAGATTCTGTGGACGTGCGCCTGCCAGTACCAGAGGTGGGGGTCGACCACTTGGGACTATATACCCAGATCAGGGTTTTATTCCATCGTGTAACTATACGAATGGTGTACACGCGTCGGTAGGACCCTGCCGGAGGCCGCCTGCAGACTCACATTCGGAGCCACCTGTCGGACTCGAACCGACGACCGTCCGCTTACAAGGCGAGTGCTCTACGAACTGAGCTAAGGTGGCGCGGCCCCGGCCGACGCCCGCGAGCCGATTCGATCAGCCCACAGGCGCCCAGCCGAAGCCAGTTCAGGATACTGGCGTCAGCCAGATCCGCCCGGCGAGGGTCAGCCCCGCGCCGCCGCGATCGCGTCCTGGAGCGCGTTCTCATCGGTCCACTGGACCAGGGTCTCGCCGTCCACCCGAACCTCGGGGGTGCCGCGCGCCACGTTGCGGAGGAAGTTGCGGGTGGTCGCATCCACCCAGTCGCGGAACTCACCATCAGCGAAACGTGCGATCACCTCGGCAGGAACTCCCGCCGTGGCCGCCGCTGCCTCGATCTCCGGGAGCATCGCGCTCGGGTTGGCCGCGTACGTGATGAACAGCTGCTCGTTGAACGCGGCCCACTGGTCCGGCGCGTGCTCCATCACCGTGCCCGAGGCATTGGCCGCGAGCCCTGAGAACGCCGTGAAGTCATTCGAGTTGTCCAGGAGCGCCACCGGGTAGAACCAGAACTCGGCCTCCCCGGCCTCGTTCATCTCCTTGATGTCCGCCGCGTACTGCTGCTCGAACAGGTTGCACCAGGAGCACGCGTAATCGAGGTACACCTGCACCTTCGGGTCACCCGTGGAGTCTCCGGCCACGTCCAGCGCACTGAGGGAGAAGCCGCCCTCCTCCGTGCCCGCCGGCTCCGCCACGTCCGCGAACGCTGAGCGGTTGGAGTTCATCACGATGGCCACCACCACCAGCGCCACAATCACGATCACGCCCAGGATTCCGCCGATCAGCAGCATCCTGTTGCGCTTCTCGCGCTTCTCCTGCTCTTCGCGCAGGACGCGCGCCTTCTCGCGCGCGAGCTCGCGGCGCTCCAGCTTGGTGAGCCTCGTGTTGTCCTGCCTGGCCATGGGTCTCCTTGCAATCTGGGAGAGGGGATCCGGCCCCTAGAGTAACTGTTCCCCGCGTGCCCGCCGAACCCCGCGTCCACCTACCGGTTGCCGCGCACCACCCGACGACGACTCCCGCACCTCACGATGCAGCGTCACCCACGTCGTCGCGGGTCCCGTGACGCGCTCCCCGCCGACTGTGTGGCGCAGAGAACGGTCTACGCCACACAGTCGACGTGAGGGGTTTACTCGGCGGCGGCGGCGATCGCGTCCCGCAGGGCGTTCTCCGCGGTCCAGTCCGCGAGCAGCTCGCCGTTCACCTGGATCTCCGGGGTGGCCGGCTGATCGCGCAGCCGGACGAAGTCCCGCGTGGTGGCCTCGGTCCACTCCCGGAACTCGCCCTCCGCGAACCGGGCGATCACCTCCGCCGGCACTCCCACGGACGCCGCGGCCGCCTCGATTTCCGGCAGGCCGGGTGCGGGAACGTTCTCTTCGGTCTTCGCCAGCTGCACCGCGTCCGAGTACGGGGCGAAGAGTGCCGCGTGGAAGTCCAACCACTGCTCTGGCGCGTGCTGC
>JAAZBW010000292.1 GCA_012513625.1 Actinomycetales bacterium
TTGGGGCGGGTTACGAGACGGCGGTCAGAAGCGGCCGAAACCTGCGTTCGGGTTCGGGTTGCGTGCCCCCGAGCCGCGCAGACCCTGACCCGGGCGCGCGTCCGGCGTGGCGGACGCGCGGCCTTCCACGGAGACGATCGGGGTCTGGGACGCCGCCACCTCCACCACGTGGGGCTCCCCGTCCTCCACCGGGACCGTGGTGCGCACGAGGAGATCCGCTGCCGGGTCCACGGACCGGCGCAGCAACGCAAGCGCGATCGGGCCGAGCTCATGGTGCCGGGCCGCCGAGGTCACGGTTCCCACCTCGCGCCCGTCCACCAGCACAGGATCTCCGGTGGCAGGTAATGCCTCCGCGGAGCCATCCAGGTGGAGGAAGGCGAGCCGGCGCGGCGGCTTGCCGAGGTTGACCACCCGGGCCACGGTCTCCTGGCCCCGGTAGCAGCCCTTGTCCAGGTGGACGGCGGTGCGGAGCCAGTCGAACTCGTGCGGGATGCTGCGCTCGTCCACCTCACGGCCGGCGCGTGGCCTCCACGCCTCGATCCGCGCGGCCTCGAGCGCCCACGTGCCGGCGAGCACGCCATCGCACGCGGTCCAGCCCTCGGCCACGGCCGCGAGATCCTCCCGCGGCACGAGGTGCAGCGCGAGTTCCCAGGTCCTGCCGGGGTGGGCCTCGTCGTCGGGCCCGTAGGTGGTTCCCGAGTTCCGGGGCCACGGGTCCCGCCACGTGGCCAGCGCGGACCCGAGCAGGTCTGCAAGGGGCGCCGGGGTGGAGGTGCAGGCGAGGACGGCCAGCACGGCCACGTCGTCCCGCACCCGCGTCTCGACGCGCGCCGCGAACCGCATCGAATCGAGGAAGGCGCGCAGGGGCTCGCCGCGGCCGGCTTCGGTGATGAGCCACGTGGCGGTGCCGTCGTCGAGGACGGCGGCCGCGTACTCGATCTGCCCGGGCGGGCTCAGGATCAGCGTCTCGGTGGACTGGCCGGGCTGGAGCCCGGACACGTGCTGCGAAGTGAACAGGTGCAGCCAGGTGAGCCGCTCGGGCCCGGTCACGGTGAGGATCTCGAGCTGCGAGAGGTCGACGAGTCCGGTCCCGTTCTCAAGCGCGCGCGCCTCGCGTGCGGGGTTGCCGTAGTGGAGGGCCACGCCGGCGTCCGGGCCGCTGCCCTCGATCACGCCTCCGGGGAGCATCACGCCTCCTCGTTCGAATCGGGAGCTGGCTCCCCCAACCGGGAGAGCCGGGCAGACGCATAGGGAGCGAGCGGCTGCTCGAAGGCAGCGAGGTCCCAGGCCCACAGCAGGTCGCCCTGCACGAGCCCGAACATCCGGGTGGACCCGCTCACGGCCGAGGCGGTGGGGGCGGAGATCACGGCATCCGTGGCGATCTCGATCCGAGGGCCCTGGGCGGAGCCCACCCACAGGGAGAGGTGACCGGCCGGATCCGCGGTGACCACCTCGAGCTCCACCCGGGTGGCGCCCTCCGTGCTCTGCGAGCCCACAGCCCGGAAGTAGGAGGTCTCCGTGGACCACTGGGTCTGCTTGACGAGGTTCGAGTAGCCCTCGGAGCCCACCATCTCGTGGTGGGTGGGACCGGAGAGATTCGGGTCCGCGGTCCAGATGGTGGAGTCGACGCGGAGGTAGGGACCGCCGTCATGGGTCACCTCGAGCTCCGTCACAATCCTGTGTTCCGGGATTCCCTCGTAGCCGAGCATGTCGAAACCGTGCCAGCTACCGGTGAGCCAGCCGAGCGGATAGAGCTCGGGGGCGAGGTCATCGGGGAGGTGGAAGGTCATGTACTCGAGGCTACCCCGAGTGCGTGCGCGGCGAACCGGCAGGTATTTCGCTCGCCGGAGAACCGGGCGGGAACCGGGCTGGGAGACCGGGCTGGAAGACCGGCTGGGAGACGCGGGCCGGGAGAACCGCGCCGGGCTACAGGACGAACGCGGCGAGTTGGGCCACGGGGAGCCCGAGCGCGAGCGGCGCGAGCACCGCGGCGGCCAGCCCGGTGGACGGCAGTGGGAGGCTCCGGAAGCGAAGGAAGAGGATGTGGGTGGCGGCCACCATGGTGCCTGCAGCGAAACCGAGCAGGGCCGCCGGTACCGGCTCCACGCCCGGAAGCAGCCCTCCGAGCAGGGCGGCCACCACGGTGGGCGCCGCGCAGGCGGCAATCACGGCAATGGAACTGGGACCCGGCAGGTACATCGAACCGGCGGCGAGCGCGAGCGCGGCGGCTGTGACGAGCACGAGCGGGAGGCCGTCCACCTGGGAGACGGCAGTGATCCAGCCGGCCACCGAGATCACCACGATGATGCCGGAGACCGCCACGGATACCGACTCCGCGAGACGCGGGCGGCCGTCGCGGCGGAACATCTGCTGCAGGAACGTGCCCACCACACCGAACGCGAGTACCACCGTGAGGAGCCCTTCTTCGGGGACCACGATCTCCACGGTGGTGGCGGCGATCGCGGTGAGACCGATCACGAGGCTCACCCCGCGCGGCGCGGACGCGCGCATCAGGGAGGGAAATCCCCACGCGAAGGCGAGCGAGAAA
>JAAZBW010000293.1 GCA_012513625.1 Actinomycetales bacterium
CCGAGGTGCTCGACCCGGACGTGCTCACGATCGGCTTCGCCCGCCGTGTTCCCACCTACAAACGCCTTACCCTCATGCTCTCGGACCCCGAGCGTCTCACCCGGCTCCTCACGGACCCGGAGCGCCCGATCCAGATCGTGGTGGCCGGAAAGTCGCACCCTGATGACCTGCAGGGCGTCGGCCTCATCCAGCACCTCGTGCAGTTCGCGGACAATCCCGCGGTCCGCAACCGGATCGTGTTCCTCCCGAACTACGACATCGAGATGGCGCAGGCCCTCATGCCTGGCTGCGATGTGTGGCTGAACAACCCGTTGCGTCCGCTCGAGGCCTCGGGCACGTCCGGCATGAAGTGCGCCCTCAACGGTGCGCTCAACCTCTCCATCCTCGACGGCTGGTGGGACGAGATGTACGACGGCCAGAACGGCTGGGCGATCCCGACCGCCGACGGCGTGGAGGACCCGGCCCGCCGCGACTCGCTCGAGGCGACCGCCCTCTACGACCTCATCGAGGACGTGGTGGCGCCGCGCTTCTACGACCGCGACGCCAACGACATTCCGGGCTGCTGGCTCGAGAACATGCGTCACACCCTCTCGAACCTCGGTCCGAAGGTGCAGGCCACCCGCATGGTGACCGACTACGTGGAGCAGCTCTACACGCCCACGGCCGCGTCGTACCGCCTCATGAACACCGACTTCGAGGGAGCCAGGAAGCTCGCTGACTGGAAGAAGCGGGTGCGCGAGGGCTGGCAGGACGTGCGGGTGGAGACCGTGGACTCCTCCGGCTCGACGGAGGGCGCCCAGATCGGCGACACAATCTCCGTGGCCGCCACCGTGGCCCTCGGCTCGCTGACCCCGCAGGACGTGGAGGTCCAGCTCCTCTATGGCCGCGTGAGGGAGGACGACAACCTCGTGGACTTCCGGGTCACCCCGCTCGCGAACGGGCAGGACCTCGGCGGAGGCCGCTACGCCTACACGATCACGCACGAACTCTCCGTGGCCGGCCCGTTCGGCTACACGGTGCGCGTGGTGCCCGCGAACGCGGCGCTCGCCTCGGACACCGAGATGGCGCTCGTGGCAAACGCCGGCTGACGCTCGGAGACCCTCCCGCTTCTCGTCGCTGCGTGTTGGTCGGCGTGGCCGGTCAGTAGTCCATCTGCATCGCCTGGCGGACCTCGGAGAGGGTCTGCTCGGCGACGGCAGTGGCCCGCTCGTTCCCCTCCGCCAGGATCGCCCACAGCTGGGCGGGATCGGCGATCGCCTCGTTGCGGCGCTCACGGATGGGAGCGAAGTACTCGTTGACCGCCTCGGTCACGAGCTTCTTCAGGCCGCCGCCGCCCGCGTCTCCGAGTTCTTCGGCCACGGACTCGGGGGTGCGGTCGAGGCAGAGGGCCGCGAGCTGCACCAGGTTGGAGACCTCGGGGCGCTTCTCCGGCTCGTAGGTGATGTGCCGGTCGGAATCGGTGACGGCACGCCTGATGAGGCGCGCCGTGGTGTCCGCATCCATGCCGATCTCGATCGTGTTGCCCTTGGACTTCGACATCTTGGTGCCGTCAGTGCCGAGCAGGAGCGGGACGTCGGAGAGGAGGGCCTCAGCGAACGGGAAGATCGGGGCCTCCGGGGTGGCACGGCCGTAGCGCTGGTCAAACCGGCTGGCGATCGTACGGGTGAGTTCGATGTGGGGGAGTTGGTCCTTGCCCACCGGCACCAGGTTCGCCTTGCAGAAGAGAATGTCTGCCGCCTGGTGGACCGGGAAGGTGAGCATGAGCCCGCTCATCGGCCGGTCCGAGTTCGCGAGCTCGTCCTTTACCGTGGGGTTGCGGCGCAGCTCCGAATCGGTGGTGAGGGCGAGGAAGGGCAGCATCAACTGGTTGAGCGCCGGGATCGAGGAGTGCGTGAAGATGGGGGTCCGCGCCGGGTCGATGCCCATCCCCACGTAGTCCGCAAGGGCATTCAGGACGTTCTCGCGGATCTCTCCCACGCCGTCGCGGTCGTAGATGACCTGGTAGTCGGCGATGAGGTTGAACTGCTCCACCCCCATCTCCTGCAGGCGTACCCGGTTCGCGTGCGAGCCGAAGTAGTGGCCGATGTGGAGGCGCCCCGTGGGCCTGTCGCCGGTCAGGACGCGGAAACGTCCGGGATCCGTGGCGAGCTGCCGCTCGATCTCGTTCGAGCGCGCCACGGAGCGCGCCAGGGATGCGTCGGATACGGAATCGGCGATGTCGCCCTCAAACTCGGTCACCCGGCAAGTTTACGTGGGCCGGGGGAGTGGACGGTCCAGCGTCCGCGTCACGGGTGGTGGGTGAGGTAGACCCGAATCGCGAGGCTGTCCATCCGGATCTCGGTTCCGGGCGCGTGCACCTTGAACTCGTCGGCGGGGACCTCCCACTCCGAGTCCCACACGAGTTCCCAGTCCACGCCGCGGCCCTCCGCGATCGTGACCGTGGCGGACCCGAGCGAGCCGTTCAGCACCACGAGTGCATCCCGGCCGTCGCTGTTGCCGGAGCGCAGCATCTGCAGGGTGCGCTGGTGCGGATCGTGCCATGTGTGGGCGGGCTTCGGATGGCCACTCGCATCGAACCAGGAGAGGTCCGGCAGCGTGTCCCCGGGAAGGGGCCGGCCGGAGGCGAAGCGCGTGGGCCGCAGGGCCGGGTTCTCGCGGCGTAGCCCCACGAGGTAGCACGCCGTGGAGAAGAGGTCCTCCTGCCACGGCTCGAGGTCCCAGTCGAACCACGAGATCTCGTTGTCCTGGCAGTACGCGTTGTTGTTGCCCTGCTGGGTGCGCCCGATCTCGTCGCCGCCGAGGATCATCGGCGTGCCGGTGGAGACGAGCAGCGTGCCGAGCAGGTTCCGTATCGAGCGCCGCCGCAGCGGCAGGATCACGGCGTTCGGCTCCTGGAGGGTCAGGTCGCCCTCGAAGCCGTGGTTCCACGAACGGTTGTCGTTCGTGCCGTCCCGGTTGTCCTCGCCGTTTGCGAGGTTGTGCTTCATGTCGTACTGCGTGAGGTCCCGCATGCTGAACCCGTCGTGGGCGGTCACGTAGTTCACGGACGCCATCGGGGTGCGGCCGCCTGGGATCTCACCGAAGCCGAACAGGTCCGCGGAGCCGGAGAGCCGGTTGCCCAGGTCCGAGGGCGGAGCCGGGGCGATGCCGCGGGAGAGCGCGTTCGCGTCCGCCAACCAGAACTGGCGGATGGTGCTCCGGTAGCGGTCGTTCCAGTCCCACATGGGGGCCGGGAACTGGCCGGTGCGCCACCCGGACGGGCCGAGGTCCCACGGCTCCGTGATGAGCTTGGTGTCCCGCAACACGGGGTCCGTGGTGAGCGCCACGAGGAATGCGTGGTGGGGCGAGAAGTGCTCCCGGCGCCGGCCCATGGTGGTGGCGAGGTCGAAGCGGAAGCCGTCCACACCCACTTCGGTCACCCAGTAGCGCAGGGAGTCGAGCGCCAACTGGACTACCGGGGTGTGCTGGAAATCGAGCGAGTTCCCGCAGCCCGTGTAGTCGATCATCGTGCCGTCGTCGGCGAGCACGTAGTAGGTGGGGGTGTCGAGGCCCCGGAGGGAGACGGTCGGTCCACCGTGGCCGCCCTCGCACGTGTGGTTGTAGACCACGTCGAGGATCACCTCGATCCCCGCATCGTGCAGGAGCTGGACCATTCCCTTGAACTCGTCGAGAACGGCCCCCGCGCCTGCGGCCTGGGAGGCGGCGGTGGCGTACGTGGGCTCGGGGGCGAAGAACGAGAGGGTGCTGTAGCCCCAGTAGTTCGTCTTGTTGAGTGCGGTCAGCGCCGGCTCCGGCATGTTCGCGTGGATTGGCAGCAACTCGATCGCAGTGATGCCGAGGCGCTGCAGGTGCGAAACCGTGTAGGGGTGCGCGAGCCCGGCGTACGTGCCGCGCAGTTCCTCCGGCAGGCCGGGGAGGGTCATGGTGAGGCCCTTCACGTGGGCCTCGTAGATGACTGTCTCCTCCCAGCGGGTGCGGGGCCGGGAGTGGAAGGCGGAGAAGGGCTGGTCGAGCACCACGCCACGGGCGGTGTGGTCTGCCGAGTCGAGGGTGGAGGCCACATACGGCTGGCCGGGCGCCCCGTTCTCCCACTCGTAGTCGTAGATCTCCGGGCCGTGCTGGATCTCTCCGGAGACTCCACGCGCGTACGGGTCGAGGAGGAGCTTCGCCGGGTTGTGGCGCTGGCCCTGCCCGGGATTCCAGCGGCCCCAGACGCGGAGGCCGTACTCGGTGCCCGCATGGATTCCGGGGATGTGGCCGTGCCACACGCCGAGGATCGGGCCCTGGAGGGTGTGGTTCTGCTCCACCCCATCCACGAAGAAGCACACATCAACCCTGGTGGCACGGGTGGCGCGAACCACCACGTCCACGCCGTCGCCCACGAGATAGGCGCCCATGCGGTGGATGTCCCCCGCGGGCGCCGAAACCGGATTCGGAGCGGCATCGACGAGAGTCACATCGAAGATTCAACCCTAGTTCAGACCTCAATTGAGGTTTACGCACGGTGATTCCCGCCACCTCACCCCGATGGGTGTTGTGCCAGATGGGACCACGTGCGCACCGCTTTCCGGATTCCGGGCGCGGGGTGGCGCCTGCGGTTCCACCGGTGGCACGCTGGGCCGGTGCCGTACCTCGACCATGCCGCCTCCTCACCCCTGCGCCCCGCCGCGCGCGAGGCGTGGCTGCGCGCCTCACGCGCGGCGGGCAATCCGTCCGCCACACACGCCGACGGCCGCTCCTCCCGCCGGCTCCTCGAGGACGCCCGCGAGTCTGTGGCCTCCTCCCTCGGGGCCGATCCCGCGGAGGTGGTCTTCACCTCGGGAGGCACCGAGGCGGACAACCTCGCTGTGCTCGGGTCCGTCCGCACCTCGCCCCCTCGGTCCGTTCCGTCAACTCCCGACGACGGCGCAGCCTCCTCCCGTAGTCCCGTCACCTCCGGCGACGGCGCAGCCTCCGTCCCGGAACTCGTCACCTCGGCCATCGAGCACCCCGCGGTGCTCGAGTCCGCCCACCTCCTCGAGTCCGAGGGCTACCGGGTGGCCCTCCTGCCCGTCCAGGCGAGCGGCGTCGTCGATGTCGTGGGGCTCGCGGAGGCCGTGGGGGAGGGCACACGGCTCGTTTCCCTCATGTGGGTCAACAACGAGACAGGAGTAGTTCAGCCAGTTGCGGAGGCGGTGGAGGCAGCCCACGGCGTGGGAGCGCTCGCCCACTCGGACGCGGTCCAGGCGGTGGGCCACGTCCCCTTCTCCTTCCGCGCATCCGGACTGGACCTCGCGAGCCTCTCCGGGCACAAGTTGGGAGCGCCCGTGGGAACGGGCGTCCTGCTCGCGCGGCGAGGGGTCACCCTCGCACCGGTTCAGGGCGGGGGAGGACAGGAGCGCGGCCTCCGCTCCGGCACCGTGGACGTGGCCGGTGCCGCGGCCCTCGCGGCCGCGCTCGCCGAGACCGTGGAGGGTCAGGAGAAGGAGACCGCCCGGCTCCTCGAACTCCGGCGGAGCATCGAGCACGCGCTCTCCGAACTTGAGGGCGTCCGGGTCACCGGTGGCGCGCTCCCCGCGGAGTCGCGAGCCCCCCACATCGTGCACGCCGTCATCGAGGGGGTGCGCGCCGAAGCGCTCCTGTTCGGCCTCGACCGCGCCGGCATCTCCGCCTCCGCCGGCTCCGCCTGCCGCGCGGGCGTCCACCAGCCGAGCCATGTGGTGCTCGCCATGGGCGGCACCCCGGAAGAAGCGGGCGGCACCCTGCGTTGTAGCCTTGGGTGGACCACCACCCCGGCCGAGGTGGAGGCCCTCCTCGCGGCACTTCCCGCGGCCGTGGAACGCGCCCGCGCCGCCGGCACGGGCCGCTCCTGATCCCGCCCACACACGAACGAACCCAAAGGACTCCATGCAGGTACTTGCCGCCCTCTCCGGAGGTGTCGACTCGGCGGTGGCGGCCGCGCGCGCCGTCGAGGCCGGGCACGAGGTGGTGGGGGTGCACATGGCACTGTCCCGTTCCCGCGCCGAGCACCGCACCGGCTCCCGTGGCTGCTGCTCGATCGAGGACGCCTCGGACGCCCGCCGCGCCGCGGACGTACTCGGGATCCCCTTCTATGTTTGGGACCTCTCCGAGGAGTTCGAGGAGACCGTGGTGGCGGACTTCCTCTCGGAGTACGAGGCGGGCCGCACCCCGAATCCGTGCGTGCGCTGCAACGAGCACGTGAAGTTCTCCGCGCTCCTCGACCGGGGCATCGCCCTCGGCTTCGACGCGGTGGCCACCGGCCACTACGCCCGCATCGAGCGTGGAGCTGGCGGCCTCGAACTGCACCGCGCCCGCACCATCGAGAAGGACCAGTCCTACGTGCTCGCCGTCATGGGGCAGGACCGTCTCGCCCGCTCCCTCTTCCCCCTCGGCGACGCCTCCTCCAAGGCGGACATCCGCGCGGAGGCCGCAGCACGCGGGCTCACCCTCTCGGAGAAGCCCGACTCCTACGACATCTGCTTCGTGGCAGACGGCGACACCCGCGGGTTCCTGCAGTCTCGGCTGGGCTCCCGTCCGGGCGAGGTCGTGGACGTCGAGGGCGAGGTCGTCGGCGAGCACGACGGTGCGTACGCGTTCACGGTCGGACAACGGCGCGGGCTCGCGCTCGGTCGCCCAGCGGCAGACGGCAGGGCGCGGTACGTGGTCGACGTGCAGCCC
>JAAZBW010000294.1 GCA_012513625.1 Actinomycetales bacterium
CCACCACGAACTCGGTGCCCTCCGGGAGATCGCGCACCCAGCCGGGGATCTTCCGGCGAGGACGAGCCGCCTCGTGGCGCTCCTCCTCCACCTTCTTCTGGTGCGCCGGGTGGTGTTCGCGGTCCTCAGCCTTGGGCGTAGGCCCCCTCCCCTCGAGCCCGCGCCGGCGCTGCCCGCCCGAGCCCACCTTGGGTGCGTACTTCTTCTTGTTGACGGCGCCGCGGCGCTGTGAGTTGCCTGCCATGTCAGTTGCCCTTCAGGTGCCACGTGGCACCATCTGCCCGATCTTCGACGACGACTCCCGCCGCTCCCAGCGCATCCCGCAGTTGGTCTGCGCGCGCCCAGTCCTTCGCTGCCCTTGCCTCTGTGCGTTGTTCCAGCAGGTGGCCCACGAGTACCTCGAGGGCCCGGTCCTTTGCCTCATCCTCCGCGCCTGCACCGGTCCACAGTGGGTGGAGCGGATCGAGGCCGAGCACGTCCAGCATGGCGCGGGTGCCCGTGAGGCGCGCCCTGACCTCGGCGCCGTCCGCGGCGGCGAGGGCGGTGTTGCCGCGGCGGACGTGATCATGGATGACCGCGAGCGCCGCGGGGGTGCCGAGGTCATCGTCCATGGCGGTCACGAACTCCGCCGGCAGCCCAACGGTGCCAACGGGGCCTCCGTCGTCGCCGAGGAACTCCACCGCCCGGGCAACGAAACCCGTGAACCGGTCCCAGTTCGCGGCGGCCTCGGAGGTGGACGCGGTGGTGAACTCCACCATCGAGCGGTAGTGCGCGCCCACGAGCGCGAGCCGCACCACGGGGGCGGGCAGGCGCTCCAGCACGGAGCTCGCGAGGAGGAAGTTGCCGAGCGATTTACTCATCTTCTCCCCCTCCTGCGTGACCCACGCGGAGTGCAGCCAGTAGCGTGCGAAGCCGTAGCCCGCGGCGCGGGACTGCGCCTGCTCGTTCTCGTGGTGCGGGAAACGGAGATCAAGACCGCCGCCGTGGATGTCGAAGGTCTCACCGAGGTAGCGGTACGCCATCGCGGAGCACTCGAGGTGCCAGCCGAGCCGCGCCCGGCCCCACGGGGTGTTCCAGGACGAGGTGGCGGGCTCGTGCGGCTTGGGCGCCTTGAAGAGGGCGAAGTCCCGCTGGTCGCGCTTATCGCCCTCGAAGTCCTCCGGGTTCTCCATCTCCTCGAGGCCCTGGTTGGTGAGCGAGCCGTACTCCGGGAAGGACTTCACATCGAAGTACACGTTCCCCGGATCTCCTGCGTAGGCGTGGCCGCGCTCGATCAGCCGCTGGACCAGCTCGATCATCTCCGGCACGTGGCCCGTGGCGCGCGGCTCGTAGGTGGGCCGGGCAAGGCCGAGTGCATCCGTGGCGGCCGCGAACTCCTGCTCGTAGCGGTAGGCGTGCGCCCACCAGGGAACGCCCGCCTCCGCGGACCTGGCGAGGATCTTGTCATCGATATCCGTGACGTTCCTGATCAGCGTCACCTCGTAGCCGGAGCGGGTGAGCCACCGTTCCAGGACATCGAACGCGAGGAAGGTGCGCAGGTGGCCCACGTGGGGTGCCGACTGCACGGTGGGGCCACACACATACATGCCCACCCTGCCGGCCTCGATCGGCTCGAAGGGTCGCATCCGCCGGGTGGCAGAGTCATAGAGGTGCAGCGCCATGGTCCAAGGTTATCGGGCCCGGGAGGGTGCAACCGTTCGCACGGTGTGCGATGGCACTCGCCCGGCCCGGTGTCCGCGTCCGCTCGCCTACCGGCGTGACTCCCAGGTCTGCGGGCTGAGCGGCATCTCGCGCTTGTGGGCGGTGCGGCGGTACCAGCCGAGGATCGTCTGCTCGGCGTCCTCCGGAACCTCGATGCCCTCGAGGAAATCGTCCACATGGTCATAGGAGACGCCGAGCGCCACCTCATCGGCCTGGAGGGGCTTGTCAGACTCGAGATCCGCCGTCGGGATCTTGTAGACCAGCGCGGCAGGTGCGCCGAGGTGGTTACCGATCTCGCGGACCCTGCGCTTGGGGAGGCCGGCGAGCGGGACCACGTCTGCGGCGCCGTCGCCGAACTTGGTGTAGAAACCCACCACCGCCTCGGCCGCCTGGTCCGTGCCGATCACGAGCAGGGAACGGGCGCCGGCCACGGCAAACTGGGCGATCATGCGCTGGCGGGCCTTGACGTTGCCCTCCACGAACTCCGTGTAGCGCGCGGGATCGGGTGCGGCACCGCCCTCGAGCAGTTGGGTCCAGAGCGCATCGGTGGCGGGACCCACGTCCACGTGCGCCACCTCGTCCGGCTGGATGAACTCGAGGGCGTGCTTGGCGTCAACATCATCCCGCTGCACGTGATACGGCAGGCGCATCGCCACAAAGGTGGCCTCGCCGCCCGCCTCGCGCACCCGCTCGCAGGCCAACTGGGCGATCCGTCCCGTAACCGTGGAGTCCACGCCGCCGGAGATTCCGAGCACGTAGCCCCTGAGGCCCGTCTGCTGGAGGTAGCCGGCGAGGAAGGCAATACGGCGCTCGGTCTCACGCGCGGCATCGAAGTCACGGACCACCTGGAGTTCGGTGCGGATGCGCTCGCGGAGATCGTGCAGGTTGGGGTTCGCAGCTGTCTCGGACATGCGCACGATGCTACGGGAGGGGCCCGCAGGGCGCGGGGCGGGAGGAGGGCAATGCCGCGGATTCCACCGCTCACACCCGCATTCATCGCGGATTCCACCGCTCACACCCGCACTCCGGACGGGGCGGGCCATTGACCGTTCACAGATTCCCCATACGCTCATCACTGTGACCCACGATCGAATTCCCGAGCCCGCCCTCCCCTCCGACGGCTCCCCCGGCCCCCAGTACCCGTTCGAGGGGGCGATCGAGGGCGCCCGCGCACTCGCCAAGAGGCCCGGCACCCGCAAGGAGATCGTCTCGTGGGCGTTCTGGGACTGGGGCACGCAGCCGTTCGCCACGGTGATCACCACGTTCGTGTTCGCCGTCTACATCACGGGAACGCAGTTCGGCCCGGAGAACGAGGTGACCCAGGCGCACGGACTCGTGACCGCGCTCGCGGGGGTCGCGGTGGCTCTGCTCGCACCGGTGCTCGGCCAGAACTCGGACCGGTCCGGGCGCACGGTGCGCAACCTCCGGAACATGACGTGGGTGATCGCCCTCATGTCCGGCGCCCTCTTCTTTGTGCGGCCGGAGCCGGAGTTCCTCTGGATCGGGCTCGGCATCTTCGGGCTCGGCACGGTGATCGACTCGATCGCGGGCGTCAACAACAACGCGATCCTCGATCAGATCTCCACCCGTGAGAACGTGGGCCGCATCTCCGGCTTCGGCTGGGGCATGGGCTACCTGGGCGGCATCGTGGTACTGCTGCTCTGCGCGCTCGTGTTCATCCTTCCCGCCGGGGACTACTGGGCCAACGACGGCATGGGAACCCGCATCTCCATGGTGCTGTGCATGGTGTGGATCCTCGTGTTCACCGCCCCCACCTTCCTCAACCTGAAGGACCCGCCGCTCGCCGCGCCCCCGCCCAAAATGGGAATCGTGGCCTCCTACCGGGAACTCGGGCGCACCATCGCGCGCATCTGGCGCACCGACCGCCACACCATGTACTTCCTCGGCGCCTCTGCCCTCTTCCGCGACGGCCTGGCCGGCGTGTTCGCCTTCGGCGCCGTGATCGCCGCCGTGACGTTCGAGTTCACCACCACCGAGGTCCTCATGTTCGGCGCCGCCGCCAACATCCTTGCGGGCATCTCCACGATGGCGTTCGGCACCCTCGATGACCGCATCGGCCCCAAGAAGGTCATCCTCATCTCCCTCGCCGCCCTCGTGGTGCTCGGGATCGGCGTGTTCTTCCTCCACGACGCCGGCAAGCTCCCCTTCTGGATCATGGGCCTCCTCATGACCATGTTCGTGGGCCCCGCCCAGTCCGCCTCACGTTCGTTCCTCGCCCGGCTGGTCCCGGAGGGCAGGGCGGGCGAGGTGTTCGGCCTCTACGCGACGACGGGGCGCGTGATCTCCTTCATCTCGCCCCTCATGTACACGGCCTTCATCGGGATCGGCGCCGCCGTGACCGGGCAGGAGGGGACCCAGTACTGGGGCATCCTCGGGATCGTGCTCGTGATCATCGCCGGCTTCCTCGTGATGCTCCCGGTGAAGGAAGCGCACCACCACAACCAGATCGACGCCTGAGTTCTGGGTCCTGACGCCCCGTCTCCCCGACGGCGGAACTCGCCTTCCGTCCCCCTCTCGCAAACCCCCCGTCGACTGTGTGGTTGCGTACCCGCAAACCCCCGTCGACTGTGTGGTTGCGTACCCAAGCCACACACTCGGCGAGAACCCTGACGTCGACTGTGTGGCTCGGGTCAGGCCGAGCCCGCCTGACGGGACCAGACCACCGCCGTCGCCACCGCCGCAAGACCCTCGCCGCGGCC
>JAAZBW010000295.1 GCA_012513625.1 Actinomycetales bacterium
GCGCGCCTCCCACGATCCCGATCTCGAAGTCCGCCGACCCTTTCCTGCCCTCGAGGCTCACCCGCCACACGGTCTCCGTCGCGGCCCCGCAGGCCCCGAGGCCGGGCACCGCGAAGGTCCCGCCCGCCACGGTCACGATCACGTCAGCCACCTCGCACTCACCATCGGCGGAGGTGCCGGTCAGTTCGTAGCGGTGGTCTCGGAACGAGGTGGTGAAGGTGGGGGTGGTGTCCGCGAGCCAGCCGGGGGCCCCGTCCACGAGGTGGGTGTGGTTCGCTCCCGTGATGCCCTCGGCGGGGAACCAGGGGGCCCGCACGAGGTCCGGGCACGAGGAGAGGGCGGTAGCCGCCGTCGCACAGAACGTGACGGTGGCGTACTCGTCCCAGGACTCGCCGTCGAGATCGACGGTACCCACACCGTCGACGACGTCGATCGTGCCTTCGGTGCCGTCTGGCAGTTCGAGTGCGAAGGTTCCGTCCTCGAGGCGAACCCGGAAGGTGGCACCGTCAAGATTGGGGGTGGATCCGTCCTGCAGGATGACCGCGTCCTGGAGCGGGGTTGCCGCTCCCGCGCCGGTGAGCGATGCGACACCCACCAGGACAATCGCGGCCGCGCTCAGCGCTGCCGCTACACCCACGGAAGACCACCGCGCCATGTTTCCTCCTCGAACTCTGCGCCCCAGCCTAGGGATCCGCGAGCGCCTGTCACGTCACCCCACGGACGGAACGGCGGATCCACCCGCCATCAGGGGGCGAGCCGCTCGCGCACCCAGGCGTCGCCGTCACGGCGGAAGCGGATCCGATCGTGCAGCCGTGAGCGCCTCCCCTGCCAGAATTCCCACACCTGCGGTGCGAGTAGGAAGCCGCCCCAGTTCCCGGGTCGCTCTGGTGGGATGTGCTCTGCCGTGGCCGCCGCGAATGCCTCCTCGAGGTGGGTGCGCGACGGGATGACACGCGATTGCGGAGAGGCGATCGCCGCAATGCGGGAATCCGCTGGACGGGTGGCGAAGTAGGCGTCGGAGCGCGCGGGGTCCAGCACCTCCACGCTCCCCTCCACCCGGACCTGCCGTTCGAGCGGAGCCCAGTAGAAGGGGAGTGCGGCCTTCGGGTTGGCGGCGAGTTCCGCGCCCTTGCGCGAGTTGTAGTTGGTGTACCAGACGAGGCCGTCGGCGCCGAACTCCTTGAGGAGCACGGTCCGCGCGGAGGGAAGACCGTCCGGTGTGGCGGTGGCGAGGGTCATCGCGCTCGGTTCCCAGCCGGGGTGGTCCACGGCGCGCGCCTCTCCGAGCCACCGTTCGAAGAGGACGAGCGGGTCTTCCACATCGGGTTCTGGGAGGTCACCGAGTTCGTAGCTGCGCCGCAGTCCGCGGATGTCCATGCGGGCCAATCTAGTCCGCGGGAGGGCAGAACCGGCGATCGGTGGCAGGTCGTAGAGTTGGAGTCATGACCGAGCAGACCTCCGCCGAGCAGACATCCATCCAGGCCGCCGCCGATCGGGCCGAGGATCAGCCCCTCGAAGACCGCGGCTCCAACCGCTCCCAACGCCCCACCTCGCCGGCCTTCCGCGAGTTCATCGCGGCGAACTGGGGCCCGCGTCCGGACGGACTCCCGGAACGCATGGACTCGGCCGACTCGGCGGCACAGCACAGGATGGACATCGGAGGGCAGTTCGCGGGCGAGCGCCTGGTGATCCCCGCGGGACAGCTCGTGGTCCGCTCGAACGACACCGACTATCGTTTCCGGCCCCACAGCGCCTTCGCCCACCTCACCGGGCTCGGCACCGACCAGATGCCCGACGCCGTGCTCGTGCTGGACCCGATCCGGGACGGCGAGCAGGCGGCGGGCGGCAGCGAGGCATCCGAGACCGCCTCCCACACGCCCACCCTCTACTTCCGGCCCCGCGCCGAACGGGACACCGAGGAGTTCTACGCGGACTCCCGCTACGGAGAACTCTGGGTGGGCGTACGGCCCTCACTGGAGGAGGTCGAGGCGGCCACGGGAATCACGTGCGCGCACATCGGAGGGTTCCCGGACGCCGTCGCGAAGGACGCCGGACAGGTGACCGTGCGGGTGGTGCCGCAAGCGGACGAGGCGGTGACCGCCGTCGTGCGGAAGGCGCAGCGCGAGGCGGGCGTGACCACCACCGAGGAGCAGGACGCGCTCCTCGTCGAGCGGCTCTCGGAGCTGCGCCTCCTCAAGGACCCGTGGGAGGTTGCCGAGATGCGAAAGGCGATCGCCGCCACCCACGCCGGCTTCGACCACATGATCCGCTCCCTCCCCCGGGCCACCGAGCACCCCCGCGGCGAGCGCGTGATCGAGGGGGCGTTCGCGGCCGTCTCCCGCGAGGAGGGCAACGGGCTCGGCTACGAGACGATCGCCGCCTCCGGTAACAACGCCAACACGCTCCACTGGATCAACAACGATGGGGAGGTCCGCCCCGGAGACCTCGTGCTCATCGATGCGGGCGTGGAGGTGGACTCCCTCTACACGGCGGACATCACGCGCACCATCCCCGTGGACGGCACGTTCACCGAACCGCAGCGGAAGGTGTACCAGGCCGTGTTGGACGCGGCGGACGCCTCCTTCGAGCTCGCCCAGGCGATCCGCGCGGACGGAACGCGCCCCCTCTTCCGGGAACTGCACGAGGCGGCCATGGAGGTGCTCGCGCATCGGCTCGCGGACTGGGGCATGCTCCCCGTCAGCGCGGAGGAGTCCCTCTCGCCGGAGGGCCAGTACCACCGCCGCTGGATGGTACACGGCACCTCCCACCACCTGGGGATCGATGTGCACGACTGCGCGCAGGCCCGCCGGGACATGTACCTGGACGCCGAGCTCAAACCCGGCATGGTGTTCACGATCGAGCCGGGACTCTACTTCCGCGCCGATGACCTCGCCGTGCCGGCGGAGCTGCGCGGCATGGCGGTGCGGATCGAGGACGACATCCTCGTCACTTCTGAGGGGGCCGAGCGGCTCTCTGCGGACATTCCCCGCACGGCCGCGGACGTGGAGGCGTGGGTGCAGGGTCTGCTCGCCGGGTAGTGCTGACGGTCCGGCGCTGCCCGACGACGGCGAGTAGCGCCCCGCCCGGCGCCCCTAGGCGGCTCGTGTACGGGCCGCGCCCCGCCCAGCGATTCGCTGCCCGCCCGCGTGCGTGCGGCTCAGGCGCTGCTCAGAGCTCGAGGGTCATGAAGACGCTCTGCGAGTTCTTCGGGTACGTTCCGAACGGCCCCGTGAGATCGAAACCACGCCGGGTGTAGAGCCGGCGCGCAGGCTCGAAGCGTTCGTCCACGCCCGTCTCGAGGGAGATGCGGCGGTAGCCGGCAGACTCCGCGTCCGCGAGCAGCCGGGCGAGCAGCGCCGCGCCCACCCCCTGCCGGCGAGCTGAGGCCATCGTGCGCATGGAGCGCAGTTCGCCGTGGCCCTCCTCCAACTGGACGAGCGCGACGATGCCCACCACACGCCCGTCCCTCCAGGCGGCCCACAGCTGGGCGCTGTCCTTCAGGAGGTCCTCTTCCCGGATGCTGGGAGACCCTGCGGGCGTGATGTCCTCCACCTCGCGAAGGTGCTCGCGAAGCATCGCCGCCACGTCCGGGTCCGTGGCCCGGGCAGTGGTGATGTGGATCGACATGAAGTCTCCTCTCACGAGCGCATCTTTACTGTCACTTTACCCGAGGAGGCGCTACCGGAGGGTGCGCTGGGGGTCCTGCCCCAGGTACTTGCGGGCGAAGTCCAGGGACCTGGCGAGGTCGTCGTCCCGCCGGGGCGTGGTCTTGCCCCGCGTGATCACCTCCACGCACACCTGGCCCTGGAAGTTCCGCTGGGCAAGGAGTTGCAGCACCTCTGCGGCGCGCTGGTTCCCGTCCCCGGGGACCAGGTGCTCGTCCCGGAAGTTGTCCCGCCCGTCCGTGAGGTGCAGGTGCTTGAGCCGGTCACCCAGCTCGATCGCCATCGCGAGCCCATCGGACCGGGAGGTGGCGGCGTGCGAGAGGTCGAGGGTAACGGAGGGATAGGGCAGGGAGATGGGGTCCCAATGCGGGCGGTAGATGACGAACTCGCGTGCCACCCGCCACGGGTACATGTTCTCCACCGCCATGATCACCCCGCTCTCCTCCTCGCGGCGCGCCACACCGTCCACAAACTCCCGGTGGTAGGGCCGCTGCCACATGAACGGTGGGTGGAGCACCACCACCTCCGCACCCACCGCCTTCGCGAGGGCCACCGAGCGGTCCACCTTCTCCCACGCCTTGCCCCACACGCGCTGCGTGAAGAAGAGGGTGGGCGCGTGGATGGACATCACGGGAAGTTGGTAGGCGTTCACGAGGTCCACAAGCTCGACCGCGTCCCGCGAGGCGGGATCGAGGACCATGACCTCCACGCCGTCGTACCCAAGGTCCCGCGCGAGCGCGAAGGTGAGCTCCACCCCGCCTGGATACACCGAGGAGGTTGAGAGAGTCACCGGGATGGACACCTTCCCAGCCTAGGCCTTACGGGGTGGGCACGTCCCCGTCCTGAGAGGCGCCCGCAGGGGGATCGACCCGCACGCCGTAGCGGGGCGGCTCACTCGGGTCGAACTCACGCACCGGAGTCGCAGGGGGCGTGATCACGCCCTTCTCGGCGAGCAGTTGCTTCGCCCGCGCAGCGTGTTCGTGGGTGGCCTGCAGGCCGTAGCGGGTGGCCACCACGCCCTGCCCGGTCGAGGAGAAGTCCCGCTGGCCGCCCGCCATCGCGTACATGAGGCCCTGCATGAGCGCGAAACCGAGGGCCCCGGCGAGCATCCACACGAGCACCAGGCCCCAGGGGGCGTCGGGGATGAGGAGCACGAAGAACAGGGAGAGCATCAGCCCGAAGAACGCCCCCGAAGCCGCCCCCGAGAGGAGCACCTTCACCCAGGTGAGCCGCCCGGTCACGCGCTCCACCATCTTGAGGTCCGTTCCCACGATGGTGAGGGCCTGGACAGGGAACTCCGCATCCGCGAGGGTGTCCACCGCCTTCGAGGCCTCCAGGTAGTTGTCGAACGAGGCGATTTCCTGCCCGACCGGCACCACGGGTATCCGGGGGTTCGTCATTTGTGTCATACCCGATTATCGGCGCCATTCCGCGCCCCGCGCCAGCGGAGGCAGGTGGACCGCATAGGCTGTGCCCATGATCATCACCGCGAGGACCTCGGCCCCGTCCCGCGGTTTCGTCGCCCGCTTGGTGGGCACCGCCGTGTTCGACCCGATTGGCGACGAAGTGGGCAAGGTGCACGACGTGGTCACCATCATCCGGCCGGCCGGACCCCCCCGCGTGGTGGGCCTCGTGGTGGAGGTGGCCGCCCGCCGTCGGGTGTTCCTCCCGCTCACCCGGGTCACCGGAATCGAACCCGGCGCGGTGATCACCACGGGCCTCCTGAACATCCGGCGCTTCGAGCAACGCAACGTCGAGACGCTCGTGATCGCGCAGCTCCTCGACCGGCCCGTGGAACTGCGCGACGGTTCCGGCACCGTGGTGATCGAGGACGTTGGGATGGAGCAGCAGCGCTCGCGCGACTGGGTGGTGACCCAGCTCTTCGTGCGCCGCCGGGAGGGCGGGGGCCTGTTCCGCCGCGGGGACACCTCCCTCATCTCCGTCGACGACGTGCGTGGGCTTGGTCCGTCCACGGAGGCGCAGGGGGCCAGCTCCCTCCTCGCCACCCTCGGGGACCTCAAGGCCGCCGACCTCGCGGACCTGCTGCACGGCCTGCCGGAGGCGCGCCGGATCGAGGTGGCGTCCGAACTGGACAACGAACGGCTCGCCGATGTGCTGGAGGAGCTGGGCGACGACGACCGGGTGGAGATCCTCTCCGCACTCGAGGTCTCCCGCGCCGCCGACGTGCTCGACGTGATGCAGCCCGACGACGCCGCGGACCTGGTCTCGGAGCTACCCTCCCAGCAGGCCGCTCGCCTCCTCGAGCTCATGGAGCCTGAGGAGGCGGAGGACATCCGCCGGCTACTCGCCTACGAGGAGGACGAGGCGGGGGGCCTCATGACCACGGAGCCGATCATCCTGCCGCCCGAGGCCACCATCGCGAGCGCCCTTGCACACGCCCGCCGCCAGGACATCACCCCGGCCCTCGCGGCGATGGTGATAGTGTCCCGGCCGCCTCTCGAGACGCCGACGGGGCGATTCCTGGGTGTGGTGCACCTGCAGCGGGCGCTGCGCGAACCGCCGAATGAGCCTGTGGGCAACTACCTCGACACGGATCTTGAGCCGTTGCTGCCCACCGATTCGCTGCTCCGGGTCACCCGTACGCTCGCCACCTACAACTACACGGCAATCCCGGTGGTGGACCAGGAGAAGCACGTGCTCGGCGCCATCTCGGTGGACGACGTGCTCGACGCGCTCCTCCCGGAGGACTGGCGCGATCACGACGACCACGAGGAGGCGGACCGTGGCTGACCGGCTTGACACCCCCCGGGAGACCCGCTTCCGCCTCCCGCGCATCTCGGTGCGATCTGAGGCTGTCAACGCGGTGGCCGAGGGGATCGCCCGGTTCACCGGCACTCCCCAGTTCCTGATCTGGCTCACGGTGTTCGTGATCCTCTGGCTCGGCTGGAACAGCCTCGCTCCGGAGGACCTCCGCTTCGACTCCGCTGCACTCGGATTCACAGCACTCACGCTCATGCTCTCGCTGCAGGCCTCCTACGCCGCGCCGCTCATCCTGCTCGCCCAGAACCGGCAGGACGACCGCGACCGCGTGATCGCTGAGCAGGACCGGCGCCGCGCAGAACGCAACCTCGCGGACACGGAGTACGTGGCACGCGAGTTGGCGTCGCTCCGCATGTCGCTCGGGGAGGTGGCCACCCGCGACTACGTGCGCGGCGAGCTCCGGGACATGATGGCGGACCTGCTCGCGGACCGCGATGTGCGGGACGAGCGGTTCCGCGCGGAGTTGCTGGAGTTACTCCGGCATCCTGCCCCGCCAGTGGACGGCGGAGACTCCGCGGCCGAGGGAGGCCCCAGCGGGGGAAGGTAGGATCGACGGCATGTCTATTCCCACCATCGACGCCATCCGCGAGGTCCTCGGCTCAGTCAACGATCCCGAGATCCGCCGCCCCATCACGGAACTGGACATGGTCCGCTCCGTCGAGATCGGTGACGACGGCGTGGTGGTGGTGGGAATCGACCTCACCACCGCGGGCTGCCCGTTGCGCGAGACGATCACGCGGGACGTGCGTTCCGCCGTCGCCGATCTCGAGGGCGTGACCGGGGTGGAGGTGGCGATGGGGGTGATGAGCGAGGAGCAGCGAGCGAACCTCCGCACCAAGCTCCGCGGCGGCACCCCCGAGCCGGTCATCCCGTTCACCCAGCCGGGTAACCTCACCCGCGTCTACGCGATCACCTCGGGCAAGGGCGGCGTGGGCAAGTCCTCTGTCACCGCCAACCTGGCCGCGGCACTCGCGGCGAGAGGGCTGAAGGTGGGCGTGCTGGACGCGGACATCTACGGCTTCTCGATTCCGCGGATGCTCGGCGTGGAGCACCCGCCCACCAAGCTGGACGACATGATCGTGCCGCCGGTGGCGCAGGACGTGAAGGTGATCTCGATCGGCATGTTTGCCGCCCCGGGCACGCCCGTAGTGTGGCGCGGCCCGATGCTGCACCGCGCGATCCAGCAGTTCTTCGGTGACGTGTTCTGGGGAGATCTCGACGTGCTCCTCCTGGACCTCCCCCCCGGCACGGGCGACGTGGCCCTCTCGGTGGCGCAGCTCGTCCCCTCCTCGGAGATCATCGTGGTCACCACCCCGCAGGTGGCGGCCGCCGAGGTGGCGCAGCGGGCCGGCTCCCTCGCCGGCCAGACTCGCCAGAACGTGGTGGGCGTGATCGAGAACATGAGCTGGATGGAGGGCCCGGACGGCTCACGGCTCGAGCTGTTCGGTTCCGGCGGCGGGGAGAGGGTCTCCACGGAGCTCTCAGAGATCCTCGGCTACGACGTGCCGCTCCTCGCCCAGATCCCGATCGACGTGCGCCTGCGCGAGGGCGCCGATGAGGGCGAACCGGTGATCCTCGGCCACCCGGACTCCCCTGCGGCAATGGCGCTCCAGAGCGTGGCCGACACCCTCACCGCGCGCGCCCGCGGCCTCGCCGGCCGCCAGCTCGGCATCTCCCCCACGAATCGCTAGGAGCTCACCGTGTTCGGCGTCAACGGCTGGGAGGCACTCGTCCTCCTGCTCCTGGTGCTGATCGTGGTGGGCCCGGATCGCCTCCCGGAGGTGGCCAGGCAGGTGGCCGGGTGGCTCCGGAGTGTGCGAGATTTCCTGCAGGGAGCGAAGGAGTCCGTCAAGCGGGAGCTGGGAGATGACGTGGACCTCGCCTCCCTCGATCCCCGGCAGTACGATCCCCGCCGCATCGTCCGGGACGCGCTCTTCGAGGACACCCCCTCGCGAGGCCGCGGCGGGAGCAGCCCCGTGAGTGCGCCGAAGATGTGGGAACAGGGGCCGGCGCCCCACCCCGGCACGTCAGAGGCGGCCCCGTTCGATGAGGACGCCACCTGACGGCGCGGGACTAGTTCGCGCGGCTCTCCCCGAGTACCACGGGGATCTCGACCTCCCCGCTGCCGCGGCGGATCGTGAGCACCACGGTCTCGCCGGGCGCATGGGAGCGGATGGTCACGATCACCTCGTCCGGGCTGGTGACAGGCCGGCCATCGAGCCGGAGGATCACGTCCCCCGCCTCCACCCCTGCCTGATCGCCGGGCCCGTCCGGAGTGATGGCGGGCACTCCTGCCTGACCGCCGGTGGAGACGAGGACGCCCTCCCCCGTGTGGCTGCCGTCCAACAGCACGCCAATGATCGGGAAGGTGGCGTAGCCGAACTCGATCAACTGGTCCGTGGTCCGGGCCACCTGGTTGGATGGGATGGCGAACCCCAGCCCGATCGAGCCGGTGGCGCGCGTGGTGCCGGGCGGTTGGGCGATCGCGGAGTTGATTCCGATCACCTCTCCGGACATGTTCACGAGCGGCCCGCCCGAGTTGCCCGGGTTGATGGCCGCGTCCGTCTGGATGGCGTTGATGTAGGACACCTCTGTGGCCGAACCGGCTGTCACGGCGCGGTTGAGGGCGGAGACGATCCCCGAGGTCACGGTCCCCTCAAGGCCGAGCGGAGCACCCACGGCCACCACCGGATCGCCCACCACCACCTCTCCGGAGTCCGCGAGCGGCAGGGCCACCAGATCGTCCCGGTCAACCTGCAACACCGCAAGATCGTAGTCCCGGGTGCCGCCCACCACGGTGGCCTCCTGCACGTCCCCATCCGGGAACGTGACCTGGATGATTCCCGGCTGATCGATCCCGGCGGCCACCACGTGGTGGTTGGTCACGAGGTACCCGTCCGGCCGGAGCACCATGCCGGTCCCCGAGGATGCGCCCTGAGGTGTGAGTACCTCGATGTAGACGGTGGAGGGGATCACCTGGGTTGCCACCTCGGCCACGGTGGCCATGGGGCCCTGAACCTGCGGGCGTTCGTCCACTCCCGTGGGGCTCGCGCTCGCGCTCGGAGTCGGGGAGGCAGCGGACTGCTCGCCAGTGCCCATCATCGCCCGGGTGCCGATCACGCCGCCCGTGGCGCCGAGGAAGAGTGCGCCCGTGGCGAGGGCAACGGCCGCGCTCCGGCGGATCCGGCGCGGGCCTCGCGGCTGAACCGTGGAGGGCGCGGCGGCGTATCCGAGGGCCGGACCGCCCACCGGCGGCCGCTGCCGCGCATGGGTCTCGACCCCACTGGCGAGCGCGACATGGGTAGCGTCATCCGCAGCAGGTGCCGGAGGGATGGGATATGGGGGAAGGAAGGCGGGCGGGCCCACCGCCGGTCGCGGCGCGGCGCCAGCGAGGGGTTCGGGTGCTGTGCCAGCGAGCGGCACCGGTGGCGTGCTGGTGGGCGGGTGCTCACGCGCCGGGTGCTCGGGTGATGGGACCGCCGCGTGCTGCCCACGCCCTGTCAGGGCCTCTGTCCCGGGCTCTGTCAGCGGCTCTGTCCCGGGCTCGGGCGCCGAGTCAGACGAGGGTCCGAAGCGCGCGGGTCCGAACTGCTCGTTGCGGGGTTCGCCGCCCATACTGCCCTCGCCCACTCTTTCTCCTTCTGCTCGGAGCACTGTTCACGCCAGGCAGCCGGGAGGCCGCGCATCCACGGTAACCGTGTTCTACCCATTGTCCCGCACGATCTCTCCACGGCGGTGGGCAAGTGCCGTCCGGAGTTCGGATCGGCCCCGGTGGATGCGGGACTGCACCGTCCCCAGCTTCACGCCGAGGGTCTTCGCGATCTCCTCATAGGGCAGTCCCTCGATATCGCAGAGCACCACCGCGGCCCGGAGCTTGGGGCTCAGCGCCGCGAGTGCCGCCTGGATGTCCGTGTCCAGCGATTCGGACGCGAACCGGTGCTCGGGCGCGAGCGAGGTGTCCGCGATCTCGGAGTCCTCCGCGAGGACCTCCATCCGGATGCGCTGCCGGCGGCGGGCTCCGTCGAGGAAAAGGTTGGTGGTGATGCGATGGAGCCACCCCTCGAAGCGGCCGGTCGGGCGGTACGAGTCAAGCGAGCGGAATACTCGCACGAACGTCTCCTGTGTGAGGTCTTCCGCGTCCTGCCGGTTGCCGGTGAGGCGCCACGAGAGCCGGTAGACCTGGTTCCAGTGGCGTCCCACGATCTCGTCCCGGCTCGGGGTGGCAGCCCCGAGGCCGCCCAGACGCGCGGTGTCAGGAGGAATGGCCAGGGTGGCGGCAGGCGGTGCGGCGGTCAGAGCGCTCACGGGGTTCCTTCGATGGCGGGGAGCCCCACGGTACGGAGCCACCCTGACAGAAGGCTGTGCGGGCACCGGGATCCGCATGGGAGCTCCACAACCGCGCCTGTGGAGCTGCGGGTGGGAGGAGGGCGCGGCGATTAGGATTGCAGTCAACCAAGATGGAGAGTGGCATGAAAGATCCCGCACTGGCCTGGTCCTTCACGGAGGACTTCCCCGCCGAATCAGATCCCGTCCTCTATGCCCGGATGCGGGCCGCCGAGCTCGGGATCCCCGCCGTGTCTCCCGCCACGGCCTCCACGCTGCGGCTGCTCGCAGCGGCGGTGGATGCGCGCTCCGTGGCCGAGATCGGCACCGGAACCGGGGTGTCCGGCGCCGCCCTCCTCGAGGGCATGGCGAACGATGGGGTGCTCACGTCGATCGACGTCGAGCCCGAGTTCCAGCGCGTGGCCCGTGAGGTCTTCGCGCAGGCAGGGGTGAGGCCCGCGCGCACCCGCCTCATCGCGGGCCGTGCGCTCGATGTTCTCCCCCGCCTTGCGGACACGGCCTATGACCTGGTGCTCGTGGATGGCGATCCTGCAGAGTCGGGGGCGCTCACCGAGCAGGCGTGGCGAATCCTGCGGCCGGGCGGGATTCTCGCTGTGGCGGGCGCCCTCCGGGGTGGGGCCGTGGCGGATCCCACGCGGCGTGATGAGCTCACAGTTGCCATGCGCGAACTTGGCAAAATGGTACGTGAGGATGTGGGAATCTCAGCCCTGCTCCCCGTGGGAGACGGGCTGCTGGTGGCAATCCGCTAGGGCCTAGCGGCGGGTTTGGACCTCGCCCACCCGGACCGTGGTCTCGGAGGCCGGGGTGGCCACCGTCTCCACGCCCTCGGCCAGTCCCGCGGACGTGGCCACGCTCCAGGCCACATCCCAGTGCGAGACCGC
>JAAZBW010000296.1 GCA_012513625.1 Actinomycetales bacterium
CCCACCACTTCGCGGTCAGCGAGAGCCAGGTCATGAAGGACCTCGACCTCCTGTGGGTGACGGGGCTGCCCGGCTACTACCCGAACGACCTGATCGACTTCGCGTTCGACGAGGAGGAAGCCTCCGTTTTTCTCCGGGAGGCGCAGGGGCTCTCCCGCCCCGTACCGTTCGCGCCGCGAGAGGCGCTCGCGCTCGCCGCCGCCGTGGAGTGGCTACGCGCGTCCGGCGCAGCCGAGGGGAGTGCCGCCCGCGCGCTCGAATCCGTGCGCCACAAGTTGCGGGGACTGGTCCCCGCAGTGCTCACGGGTACGCCCCCTGTGGACGTGGAGATGCGGCGCACCGTGCTCCGCGCCGCCGCTGGGAGGCGTGGGATCCACATCCACTACGTCTCCGCTGGGGACGAGGCCACGGAACGGACGGTGTACCCCGAGGCGCTCCGGACCGACGGCGCCCACTGGTACCTCGACGCCTGGTGCACCCGCGCCTCCGCGCGCCGCAGCTTCCGCATGGACCGCATCCTCACGCTCGCAGAACTCGGGGAGGGTATCGACGACGGCGGGGGGCCGGATGCGTCAGGAGCCCCGTCCGCCAAGCCGCCAGGCTCGGGCGGGGGCACGGGACAGTCGGAAACCGAGCCGGAAGCCGAGGCGTTCACCACGGTGCGTGTTCGGCTCCTGCCGCGCGCCCGCTGGCTCGCCGAGGAGATCCCGGGCGCCCGGATCACGTCCGAGGACGCGGACTCGCTCGTCGTCGAGCTCGAACTGGGGCGCTGGGACTGGCTGGTGCGGGTCCTGCTCGGGCTCGGGGACTCGGTACGGGAGGTCTCGCCTCCGGAGCTCGCGGCCGAGGTCCGCTCGCGAGCGCGTGCCGCACTCGGGGCCTACGGCGGTCACGGAGCGGGCGAACACAACAGGTAGGATGAGGGTGACCCACGTATCCGAAGGAGTCCCATGGGGAAGCTCTCTGCCTGGCAGATCATCATCCTGGTCGTCATTGTCCTCGTGATCTTCGGCTCGGCCCGCCTCCCGCAGGTGGCGGAATCGCTCGGCAAGTCGCTCAAGATCTTCAAGCGTGAGGTGAAGGAACTCCGGGAGGATGACGCTGCGCCGTCGAACCCCCCGAGCGCGTTGCCCCCCACCAGCAGCACCGCAGCGCCCCCGTACCCGACCACGCCGCCGGTGCCCGGTCAGATGGACCCGGACAATCCACCCCGCTCCCTCTGACCTCGGGCAGTCCTGCGGCCCCACATGGCATCGAAGAAGAAGGACCCTGAGGGGCGGATGCGCCTCCTCGAGCATTTTGCCGAGGCGCGGCGCCGGATCCTGCTTGTGGTCATCGGCCTCGCCGTGGGCGCGGTCATCGGCTGGTTCCTCTTCGATCCGCTCCTGACCGCGATGACCGCCCCCCTCCGTGAGATCCGCGAGGGAGGACGGTCCGCCGAGCTGAACTACACCACGATCCTCTCGGCGTTCGACATGCGGATGCGCATGGCACTGTTCCTCTCCGGACTCGTGACCGCACCCTGGTGGCTGTACCAGGGGTGGGCGTTCGTGGCGCCCGGCCTGAAGCGCACCGAGAAGAAGTACGTGATCGGCTTCCTCGCTGGCGCGGTCCCGCTGTTCGTGGCGGGCGCACTGCTTGGCTGGCTACTCCTGCCACATGCGGTCACCGTGTTCCTCTCCTTCACCCCGTCCGAGGGCGTGAACCTGATCGACGCCAACACCTACCTCACCTTCACGATGCGGCTCGTGTCCGCCTTCGGGATCGCGTTCCTCTTCCCCGTGGTGATGGTGGTGCTCAACCTCATGGGGGTGGTGAAGGCGAAGACCTACCTGCGCGGGTGGCGGTGGGCGGTGGTGGGTGTCTTCACGTTCGCGGCCCTCGCGAACCCGCTGCCCGATCCGTGGTCCATGATTGCCCTGGGTGGCGTCATGGTGACGCTCTACTTCGCCGCCGTGGGAATCGCCGCCCTCAACGACCGCCGGGTGGCGAAACGGCGCGCAGTCCTGCTCGAGGGAGGAACACCGGCATGAAGATCGGCCTCCTCGTCAACCCCACCGCCGGACGGCGGCGCGCCGCCCGCTACCACGCCGGGCTCGCGGGGGCGGTGCGGAGGGCCGGCCACCTGGTGGTGGACCTCACAGGCCCGGATGCGGCGAGTGCGCAGGCGAATGCCTCCGCGCACCTGCGTGGCCTCGGCGCCCTGATCGTGATGGGCGGCGATGGTGCGGTCCAGCTCGCCCTCAACGTGGTGGCCGGCACCGGCATCCCGCTCGGGATCGTGCCGGTGGGCTCGGGAAACGACAACGCCACGGGGCTCGGACTTCCGGTGGACCCCACGGAGGCCCTCGAACTGATCCTCACCCAACTCCGCACCGCCCCGGAGGGGGTGCCCACGGACGCGATCCGGGTGACCACCACGCACGGCACCCGTTGGGCGATGGCGATTCTCAACTGCGGCTTCGACGCCACCGTCAACGAGCTCGCGAACACCCTGAAGTACCCGAAGGGCAGCCTCCGCTATCTGCGTGCGCTCGCACAGTCGCTGCCCGACTACCGCGCCGCCAGCTACTCCGTACGGGCGGACGGTTGGACGTGGGAGGGGGAGGGACTCCTCGTGGGGGTCTCCAACACCGGCTACATGGGCGGTGGCATGCACCTCACCCCGGAAGGCCGGCCGGATGACGGGCTCCTGGACGTCTGCATCGTGAACGGTGAGATCGGCAAGCTCGAGTTCGTCACCATCTTCCCCCGGGTGTTCGTGGGCTCCCACACGAGCCACCGCGCCGTGAGTGTCCGGCAGACCCGCACGATCGAGATCCAGGCGGACTACGACCACGTGGTGTACGCGGACGGCGAGTTCCTCGGCCGCCTGCCCCTCGCGGCCGAGGTGGTGCCGGACGCGGTCCGCATCTTCCGGGGGTCCACGCCGCTCCCGCGCTCGCAGCGCACGCGCCGCGGGAGGCGAGGGGGCAACGGGACGGAGGCCCCGCCGTCGGGCATCGAGGAGG
>JAAZBW010000297.1 GCA_012513625.1 Actinomycetales bacterium
CGAACCGGCGGCGTAACTGCCGGGTCGGTGGGAGCGGGACCAGTGGAACCTGTCCACGCCGACGGCGGAACCTGCGTCAGTCATTGTCTAACGGACCGCTGTGACCAAGCGGGACGCCGCTGCACGCAATCACCGTCTCCCGACGTCGGCTGAGTGTTGAATGCCTCGACTGAGCGCCATTTCACCGCCGAAGAGCCACTTACTGGGCGGATTCAACGCTCACTCGCGGCCTGCGCGGTTCACCACGAATCGATGGAGGCCCGAAAGCGCCGGTCGGCTCGACGGCGGGTGTTTGCTGGTCTACGGCACACAGTCGACGAGAAGGGGGTGGGCGGGGCGGGCCTACGACACACAGTCGGCGAAAAGTGGGCGGCGGGTTGACTGGGCCGCCGCTACCGGGCCCGGGGGTGGGCGAGGGCGTACGTCTCCCGGAGGGAGTCGATCGTGACGTGCGTGTAGATCTGCGTGGTGGTCACGCTCGCGTGCCCGAGCAGTTCCTGGACCACCCGCACGTCCGCTCCGCCCTGCAGGAGGTGGGTGGCGAACGAGTGGCGCAGCGTGTGCGGGGAGACCTCCTCCTCAATCCGCGCGCGCTCCGCCGCCCTCCGCAGGATCGCCCAGGCGCTCTGGCGTGAGAGCGGCCGCCCAAGCGAGTTGAGGAACAGGACGGCGTTCCCCCGCCCCTTCGCCGCCAACACGGGGCGGGCGCGTACGGCGTACGCCTCCAGTGCCTCGAGCGCGAAGCTGCCGATGGGCACCACGCGCATCTTAGAGCCCTTGCCAAAGAGGCGAACGGAGCGCGTCTCCGCGTCCACGTCATCCGCGGCGAGCCCCACAGCCTCAGAAATCCGGGCGCCCGTGCCGTACAGCACCTCGAGGAGCGCCCGATCCCGCAGGTGGACCGGCTCCTCCCCCGCGGTGGCTGCGAGCAGGTCCTCCATCTGACCCACCGAGAGCACGTGCGGCAAACTCTTCTGGACCGCTGGCGGAGAGACGGCCGCCGCCACGTCCTCGCCCACGAGTCCGTCGAGCAGGGCGAACCTGTGCAGCCCCCGCACGGAGGCGAGCACCCGCCCCACGGATGAGGCGGCGAGGGGGCGAGTCACGCCGTCGCCCGTGCGGAGACCCACGAGAAACTCACGCACATCCGCCTCGGCAACCTCCCCGAGAACGGTCTTCCCGCGCGCGGCCAGGAATTCTCCGTAGCGGGCCAGGTCCCGGCGGTAGGCGGCGAGCGTGTTGGGTGCGGCCCCCCTCTCCACGCCGAGGTGCGCGAGGTAGTCGGCAGCGACGCGCGAGACGTCCACGCGTCAGAGGAGGAACTGCGGGCCGAACGGGTCAACGCCCACGGCCACGAACACGATCGTCAGGTAGTAGATCGAGCCGTGGAACACCTTCATCGCCGCAAGTGGGCCCTTCTCAGGATGCTTCGCGCGGACATAGAGGCGCACCACGGAGGTCAGGAACCACGCCCCGGCGCCCACGGCGGCCACCGAGTAGATCCAGCCCATCGGCGCCACCGGGATCAGGACGAGGGTGCACGCCACCATCGCCACCGAGTGGACGATCATGTGCCACGCCACTGTGGGGGTTTCCTGGACCACGGGCGCCATGGGCACGCCCGCGGCGGCGTAGTCCCGGCGGAACTTCATGGAGAGCGGCCAGTAGTGCGGCGGAGTCCAGAAGAAGATTACGAGGAACAGGATGAACGGCGGCCAGTCGATCGAACCCGTGACGGCGGACCACCCGATCAGCACGGGCATGCACCCCGCGATCCCACCCCACACAATGTTCTGCGGCGTTCGCCGCTTCAGGATCATCGTGTAGCCGACCACGTACACGAGCAGCGCAATCAGGGTGAACCCGGAGGACACCCAGTTGATGAGGAGCCCGAACCAGAGCAGGGAGACCACGGTCAGGATGGAGGTGAAGACCACCGCCTCCCGCACCGTGAGGACGCCCGTGACGAGTGGACGGGTCTTGGTCCGGTTCATCACCGCGTCGATGTCCCGATCGAGGATCATGTTCCACGCGTTGGCCGCTCCGGCGGCGCCGGTGCCGCCGATCAGCGTGAGGATGACGAGGCCCCATCCGGGCCAGCCCCGCTCGGCGAGCACCATGGTGGGGATGGTGGTGATCAGGAGGAGCTCGATGATCCGCAGCTTCATGAGCGCCACGTAACCGCGCGCCTTCTCCCCCGCCGTCACCGTCCGCTCAGGGGTCCCGGCAGCGGCCTCCGCCACCGTGGGCGAGTCCGCGCTCGGCGAGGGGGAGACGACTACGGGGGTTCCGCCGCCCTCGGGCCGGATCACGCGGCTCTCCGGGGGGCGCTGGCTGGGACGGGAAATGGGACCACTCCTCAAATCGTATATTGGCCCATCTTACGGCCTGAACCGCGCAGGTCCAGCCCGGGGAGGGGGTTCCAATGAAACGGATCTCGCCCGTCGCGAAACCGCGTCCACCTGCTGGCAACTCGTCCTGATTGCGGCGCACCCCCACGAGAATCCGCACTAGTCTCGCCTGTGTACCGGAAAGAACCGGCAATCCAGCAAAGAAGCCACAGAGAGGAACGCGGCATGAGCCAGCAGTTCGAATGGTCCGAACTCGATCAGCGCGCGGTGGACACCACTCGAGCCCTCGCGGCGGACGCTGTCCAGAAGGTAGGAAACGGACACCCGGGCACCGCGATCTCATTGGCGCCACTGGCGTACACCCTCTTCCAGAAGGTCATGCGGCACGATCCCGCAGACCCGGACTGGTTGGGGCGGGACCGCTTCGTCCTTTCGCTCGGCCACTCGTCCCTGACGCTCTACAACCAGCTCTACCTCGCCGGATACGGCCTCGAGCTCGATGACCTGAAGTCGCTCCGCACGCGCTACTCGAAGACGCCGGGGCACCCGGAGTATCGCGAGACCGAAGGCGTGGAGATGACCACGGGACCGCTCGGCCAGGGCCTCTCCTCCGCCGTGGGTATGGCGATGGCGGCGCGCCGTGCGCGTGGCCTGTTCGACCCGGAGCCCGCCGAGGGCGAGTCGCCTTTCGATCACTTCGTCTACACGGTGGCCGGCGAGGGCTGCCTCGAGGAGGGCGTGACCTCGGAGGCCTCGTCCCTCGCGGGTACCCAGCGGCTCGGCAACCTGATCCTCATCTGGGATGACAACCGCATCTCGATCGAGGATGACACGGTGATTGCGTTCAGCGAGGACGTCGAGAAGCGGTACGAGGCGTACGGCTGGCACACCCAGCATGTGGACTGGACGAACGGCCACACCGGCTACGAGGAGGACCCGGAGGCGCTCTACAACGCGATCGTCGAGGCGCAGAAGGTCACGGACCGTCCCTCACTGATCCGCCTTACCACCATCATGGCGTGGCCCTCTCCCACCAAGCAGGACACGGGTGCGGCACACGGCTCCGCGCTCGGTGCGGACGAGATCAGGGGCCTCAAGGAGGTCCTCGGCCTGGACCCGGAGCAGGACTTCCAGATGGCCGACGAGGTCATCGAGTACACCCGCACCCTGTCCGTGGACCGCGCGGCGGCTGCGAAGGAGCAGTGGGCCGCCCAGATGGACACGTGGCGTGCCGCCAACGGTGAGCGTGCCGAGCTGCTGGACAGGCTTGCCGCGGGAGAGCTGCCGGAGGGATGGACGGGCTCGCTGCCCACATTCGCACCGGACAAGGCGATCGCCACACGTGCGGCCTCCGGCACGGTGCTCAACGCACTCGCGGACGTGCTGCCGGAGCTCTGGGGCGGTTCCGCCGATCTGGCGGGATCGAACAACACCACGATGAAGGGCCAACCGTCGTTCCTGCCAGACGACCGCCAGTCCGAGATGTTCCCGGGTAACAGGTACGGCCGCACGCTGCACTTCGGAATCCGTGAGCACGGCATGGGTGCAATCGTGAACGGCATGGTGCTGCACGGACTCACCCGCCCGTACGGAGGCACCTTCTTCGTGTTCGCCGACTACATGCGCGGTGCGGTCCGCCTCGCCGCCGTCATGGGGATCCCCTCGATCTACGTGTGGACCCACGACTCGGTGGGGGTGGGCGAGGACGGCCCCACGCACCAGCCGATTGAGCACCTGTGGTCATACCGCGCGATCCCGGGGCTGGACATTGTGCGTCCCGGTGACGCGAACGAGACCTCGCAGGCGTGGCGGGGAATCCTTGAGCGCAGGCAGGGCCCTGCCGGGCTCGTGCTCTCGCGGCAGAACCTCCCCGTGTTCGACCGTGAGGGCGAGGGCCTCGCCTCCGCGGAGGGTGTGCTCAGGGGCGCGTACGTGCTCGCGGACACGGACGGCACTCCGGACGTGATCCTCATCGGCACGGGCTCAGAGGTCCAGGTGGCCCTCGCCGCCCGCGAGGCGCTCGCCGGGGAGGGTGTCCAGGCCCGCGTGGTCTCGGCCCCCTGCCTCGAGTGGTTTGCCGAGCAGGACGAGGAATACCGCGAGTCGGTCCTCCCCTCCGGTGTCAAGGCCCGCGTCTCCGTGGAGGCGGGAGCCACGTTTGGCTGGGCCCAGTACGTGGGCGACGCCGGCCGCTCTGTGGGTATCGACCATTTCGGCGAGTCCGCAGATGGCCTGCTCCTCCTCGACTCCTACGGCATCAACGCGGAGAATGTGGTTGCCGCTGCCAAGGACTCCATCTCCGCCTCCCGTTCCTGAACCAACCTCATACAAGGAGAACTGAACCAATGTCTGACAACCTGAAGAACCTCTCGGCCGAAGGCGTTTCCATCTGGCTTGATGACCTCTCGCGTGGCGCCATCAGCTCCGGCCTCCTCAAGGAGGAGGTCGCGCAGAAGAGCGTCGTGGGCGTGACCACGAACCCGACCATCTTCGCCAACGCCCTCTCCAAGGGCGCCGACTACGCCGAGCAGATGTCCGAGCTCGCGGCCGCGAAGACCACTCTTGACGACTCTGTGGTGGCCGCCACCACGGACGACGTACGCAACGCGTGCGACGTGTTCGCCGAGATCTACGAGAAGACCGGGCAGGACGGCCGCGTCTCGATCGAGGTGGACCCCCGCCTTGCCCACGAGACGGAACCCACCATCGAGCAGGCCAAGATGCTCTGGGCGACCGTGGACCGTCCGAACGCCATGATCAAGATCCCCGCCACGGTGGAGGGCCTGCCGGCCATCACCGCCACGATCGCCGAGGGGATCAGCGTCAACACCACCCTGATCTTCTCGCTCGATCGCTACCGCGCCGTGGCCAACGCGTTCATCGACGGCCTTGAGCAGGCGCACGAGAAGGGTATCGACCTCTCGCAGATCCACTCGGTGGCCTCGTTCTTCATCTCCCGGATCGACTCCGAGGTGGACGCCCGCCTGGACAGGATCGGCACGGAGGAGGCGCTCGCCCTCAAGGGCAAGGTGGCGATCGCCAACGGCCGGCTCGCCTACGAGGCCTACGAGGAGATCTTCTCCTCCGAGCGCTTCACCGCCCTGCCGGGTGCGAACAAGCAGCGCGTGCTGTGGGCCTCCACGGGCGTGAAGAACCCGGACTACCCGGACACCATGTATGTTTCCGAGCTGGTGGCGCCGAACGTGGTCAACACGATGCCGGCCGCCACCCTCGCCGCCTGCGCGGACCACCTGGAGGTCACCGGTGACACGGTGACGCCCAACTACGAGGACGCCCGCAACGTGATGGAGAACCTCGCAGCGGTGGGCGTGGACTTCGACGAGGTCACGGACCTCCTCGAGCGCGAGGGCGTCGAGAAGTTCGAGGCGTCGTGGGAGGAGCTCCTTGAGTCCGTCTCCGACGCACTCAAGGGCTGATTCCCCTCACAACGAGCGGCGCGCCTGCGGGTCGGGCGCGCCGCTCGCGTGCGCGGGGCTGTGTGACTCCGGGCCGTGGCGCCTCAGCCCACGCCGGCGTGTTCCCTCTCCTTCCGGCCCACGAAGTTGTCCATGGTCGAGTTGACACCGAACAGACCCGTGAGGGCGTCGACGGCGGAGACCGGCAGTCCCTTGATGTGCAGGATGGTCTGGGCGAACGCGGGAATGATGAGCCGTTGGCGGCGGGACTCGATCGAGTCCAGGACCCTCTCCGCCACGTCCTCCGGCTCGAGGGAGGGCAGCAGCGACGGCACCCGCGAGCGAACGCCCTCGAACATCCCCGTCTGGATGAAGTACGGGCAGACGAGGAGGGTTCCCACGTTCGAGCCGCTGTGGCGCAACTCCACGCGGAGCGACTCGGTGAGGCCCACGGCGGCGTACTTGGATCCGCAGTAATCGGTCATGCGCGGCACGCCCACGAGGCCGGCGGCCGAGGAGACGGTCACGATGAGGCCCTCATCCCGACGCATCATGCCCGGGAGGAACTCCCGGATGGTGCGGTAGTGGGAGAGGACGTTCACGTCGAAGGTGCGGGCGATGTCCTCCTCCGTCAGGGCGAGAACCTCCTTACCGGAAACCACCCCGGCGTTGTTGACGAGCACGTCCACGCGGCCGTACTCGGCGCTCACCTGGGCGGCCGCGGTGGCGACGGCTTCCGGGTCCCGCACGTCCACGGTCTGCACGTACGCCTCGGCACCCGCGACGCCCACGCGGGCGGCCACGCGCTCGAGCCCCACCGGGTCGATGTCCCACAGCACCACGGCATGCGCCCCGCGCTCGGCGGATCCCACCGCCATCAACTCCCCGATTCCCGATGCCGCGCCCGTAATCAGGACCACGGCCCCCGCGATTTTCGTGGGCTTGCGTTGCTTCAGTAGCACTCGTATCTCCTTACAGTCCGAGCCTGCGCCGGGCCGTCAGGTAGCCCCGCATCACGCGTGCCCACCCGTGCTCGGATATCCCGGGGGGCGCGGCGATTCCCAGGAGGCGCTGGACCGCGATGGTCTGCGACTCCGTGTACTTGGTGATCCCCTCGACGCCGTGGCGGCGACCGAGGCCCGAGATCCCCATGCCCCCCATAGGCGCGGACGTGGATGCCCACGCGGCGGCGTAGCCGTCGTTCACGTTCACCGTGCCGCACCGGATCTGCTCGGCAATGCGGCGGCCGCGCACCGTGTTGCGGGTCCACACCGACGCGTTCAGCCCGTACTCCGTGTCGTTCGCCCGTTCCACGGCCTCCTCGTCGGAGGAAACCCGGTAGAGGGAGACCACCGGCCCGAATGTCTCCTCGGCGTAGAGCGTGGCGGACTCGGGCACATCCCTGAGCACGGTGGGTGCGAAGGCGGTGGCACTCACGTCCGGCAGGGCGTGGCCGCCGGCGAGCACGCGCGTACCCTTCTCAACGGCGTCCCGTACGTGCGACTGGACGGTCTGGAGCTGCGACGCCGAGGCGAGCGGGCCCATGTCCGCATCCCAGTCGAGCGTGGCGCCCACCGTCAGCGCGGAGACGGCCGCCGCAAAGGCCGGCACGAAGCGGTCCCAGATGCCGTCGTGGACGTAGATGCGCTCGATGGAGATGCAGAGCTGCCCAGAGTTGGAGAAGCAGGCCTTCACGGCCCCGCGTACGGTGCGGGCGAGGTTGGCGTCGTCGCAGACCACGAGCGGGTTCTTGCCACCGAGCTCTGCGGAGTAGCCGATGAGTGCCTCTCCGGCCTCGGCGCCCACCACCCGACCGGTAGCGGTCGATCCCGTGAACATCAGGTAGTCGGAGCCGGAGATCAGTGTGCCTCCGAGTTCCGAACCGGAGCCGGTCACCACCTGGAACGCGTCCCGCGGGACTCCGGCCTCCCAGAGGATCTCCGCCACCGCGAGTGCCGTCATGGGCGTGTTCCGGTCCGGCTTCAGGACCACGGTGTTGCCTGCGGCGAGTGCGGCGAGGGCGTCGGAGGCGACCAGGGTGAACGGGTAGTTCCACGGCGCAATCACCGCCACCACACCCTTCGGAATGCGGCGCTCCGTGGTCTGGGTCAGCACCGGGATCGCGCCCGGGTGCCGTCGGTCGCGGAGGGCGGACGCCGCCGTGCGCGCGTAGTGGTGCGCTGTCATCGCCACGTCGGCCACCTCCTCGAACGCATCCGAGCGGGCCTTGCCGTTCTCGTACTGAATTAGGTCCAGCAGGGAGTTCTGGTACCGCCACACGAGGTCGTGCACGCGGGTCAGCACCTGCGTACGGAAGCCGATACCTGCCCACTCCCACGCCCGCTGGGCGGTGCGGGCGGTGGCGAGGGCGTGCGCGGCGTCGTCGGGGGTGCACACGGGCAGCTCCACGCCGGGGAGTCCGGTGAGCGGCGAGACCGCCCCGTGTGTGGAACGTTGGGCTCCGGGGGCGAGCGTCACGTGCGGGTGAGGCACGAGCGCGGCGACGGCGGCACGGTAGCGCTTCTCGAGGTCGATGGCCGGGGCGGGGGGTGCGATGGTCACGGACAGCTCCTTCGGTCTCCTCCCAGCCTACGCGTTCTGCAGGGTCATTCCTGCCTCGTTGAGGCTGGTCTCAGCCACCTGGGACCACTCGGACCCGGTACGGAAACCCGGGCAGGAGCAGCCGTGGAAGCACGGCGACTGCAGCGTGCATTCTCCGCGTGGGAACGTGATCCCGTCCGCTCCGCGGCCTGTGCTCGCCCCACGCGCTGCTGGCGGCGATAATGAAGGTGTGACGAATCCACTGCGTGTGCCCGAGGACCGGCGGCTGCCCAGGATCGCGCCCCCCGCGGGGGTGGTGCTCTTCGGCGTGACGGGCGATCTCGCCCAGAGGAAGCTCCTGCCGGCCATCTACGACCTCTGGAACCGGGGCCTCCTCCCCCCGGCGTTCGCCCTCACGGGCTACGCCCGGCGGGACTGGACGCTGGACGAGTTCGTCCAGTTTGTGCGGAAGGCCGTGGAGGCGGGCGCCCGAACACCCTTCGATGAGCGCACGTGGCGGCACCTGGCAAACCGGATCCGTTTCGTCTCCGGTGACTTTGACGACGACGCGGCGTTCGACGAACTGGCGCGCACCGTGGCCGAGGTGGACGAGGAACGCGGCACGCTCGGCAACCACGTGTTCTACCTTTCCGTGCCGCCGAGCTCGTTCGAAAAGGTCCTCGGCCAGCTCGAGCGCTCGGGCCTCTCCCGTTCCAACAACGGGGCATTCCGGCGTGTGGTGATCGAGAAGCCGTTCGGCAACGACCTCGCCTCCGCGCAGGAGCTCGACGCGGTGGTCTCCCGGGTCTTCCCAGAACAGTCCGTCTTCCGGATCGACCACTACCTCGGCAAGGAGACCGTCCAGAACCTCCTGGTCCTACGCTTTGCCAACGGAATGTTCGAGCCCATCTGGAACGCGCACTACGTGGACCACGTCCAGATCACGATGGCCGAGGATATTGGCATCGGCTCGCGGGCCGGGTACTACGACGGTATCGGTGCCGCGCGGGACGTGATCCAGAACCACCTCCTCCAACTTCTCGCCCTCACCGCCATGGAGGAGCCCACCAGCTTCGGTGCCGCAGACCTCCGGGCCGAAAAGGTGAAGGTCCTCTCCGCGGTCCGGCTTCCCGAGGACCTCGACCGCCACACTGCCCGCGGCCAGTACGGCGGCGGCTGGCAGGGTGGACAGGAGGTGACCGGCTTCCTCGAGGAGGAGGGAATGAACCCGGACTCCACCACCGAGACGTTCGCTGCCATGCGGCTCGATATCCACACGCGGCGATGGGCGGGCGTGCCGTTCTACCTCCGCACCGGCAAGCGGCTCGGCCGCCGCGTGACCGAGATCGCCGTGGTGTTCAAGCGTGCTCCCTTCCTCCCCTTCGAGCAGTCGCAGACCGCGGAGCTCGGAGCCAACGCCCTCGTGATCCGGGTGCAACCGGACGAGGGCGTCACAATCCGCTTCGGCGCCAAGATCCCCGGCACCTCCATGGAGGTGCGGGACGTCACCATGGACTTTGGCTACGGCCACGCCTTCACCGAGAACTCCCCCGAGGCGTACGAGCGCCTCATCCTCGACGTGCTACTCGGCGATCCGCCCCTCTTCCCGCTCCAGCGTGAGGTTGAGCTCTCCTGGCAGATCCTCGATCCGATCCTCGCCCACTGGAAGGGGCAACCGATCGAGTCCTACCGTCCGGGGTCCTGGGGGCCCGATTCCGCCGAGGCGATGCTCGCAGCCGATGGCCGCGAGTGGCGCCGCCCATAGGGAGCCGAGATGCGCGTACACCTGAAGAACACCACCTCGTCCGCCATTGCGAGCGAGCTCATGCGGGTCCGTGAGGAGGGCGGGGTCGTGGCCCTGGGCCGCGTGCTCACCCTCATTGTGATGGCCCACGGTCAGGAGAACGTGGAGAAGGCGATCCCCGCCACCAACGAGGCGTCCCGCGAGCACCCGGCGCGAGTGATCGTGGTGGACACCGACCAGCCCGCTCCGGCAGAGGGAAGTCCCACGGATTCACTCGACGCCGAGATCCGCGTGGGAGCGGACGCGGGGGCCTCCGAGGTGGTGCTGCTGCGCCCCCACGGCAAGGCGGGAGCCGAGCTCGACACCCTGGTCGGCCCCCTCCTCCTGCCGGACACCCCGATCGTGGCCCTGTGGGTGGGCAGGACCCCGAAGGATCCGGCGAACGAGCCGGTGGGCAGGATGGCGAGCCGCCGCATCACGGACATCATCGGCGCGGGGAAGGCGAGCAAGAGCCTGCGCCACCTCGCGCGTAACTACAAGCCGGGCGATACGGACCTCGCGTGGGCTCGCATCACCCTGTGGCGGGCACTCCTCGCCTCCGTCCTCGACGGCAAGACGGACCGGGTGCAGTCCGTGGTCATCGAAGGCGACCAGAGCCGCCCATCCGTGGATCTCCTGGCGGGGTGGCTCCGCAGCTCGCTCGGGGTGCCGGCCACCACGCTGCAC
>JAAZBW010000298.1 GCA_012513625.1 Actinomycetales bacterium
CGGATGTTCGCGAACTCCTCGCGGGCGAAGTCGATCGACTTCTCCATCTTCTCCTCTGCCTCGAGGAGGGTCTCGTCAATCACGTCGTGCTCGTTTGTCCCTGACCTACCGTGTGGAGACCAGTGTTCCAATACTCTCACCGCGCAGCGCCCTCGTGACGTTCCCCGACTCGTTCATGCCGAACACGCGCATGTCGAGCCCATTGTCCTGGCACAGCGAGAAGGCCGCGGCATCCACCACGCGGAGCCCCTGTGTGAGCGCGTCCGAATAGGTGATGTGGTCAAGGCGCCGCGCATCCGGATCCGTGCGCGGATCCGCCGTATAGACGCCGTCCACGCCGTTCTTGCCCACGAGGACTTCGTGGCAGTGGGTCTCGAGGGCGCGCTGGGCGGCCACTGTGTCCGTGGAAAAGTACGGCATTCCGGCGCCGGCGCCGAAGACAACCACCCGCCCCTTCTCAAGGTGCCGGATGGCCCGCAGTGGGATGTAGGGCTCTGCCACCTGACCCATGGTGATGGCGGTCTGGACGCGTGTTCGGGTGCCTGCCTGCTCCAGGAAGTCCTGGAGGGCGAGGGCGTTCATGACCGTGCCGAGCATGCCCATGTAGTCCGCGCGCGCCCGGTCCATTCCGCGCTCGGAGAGCTCAGCTCCGCGGAAGAAGTTGCCACCACCCACCACCACCGCGATCTGGATGCCCTCCCGTGCCGCCACGGAGATCTGGCGGGCCACGTCGGACACCACATCGGCGTTCAGGCCGATCGAACCTCCCCCGAAGACCTCGCCGGACAGTTTGAGTAGTACGCGCCGGGGCGCAGCGGTGTCGGTCATCTCGTCCTCTCGGGTGGGGCAGGGCAGGTGGTACGGCAATGGCCCCGGCCTTCGTCAGGCCGGGGCCACGCCACGGAACATCAGGCGCCGACGCGGAACCGGACGAAGCCGGTGACGGTGCCGCCGGCCTCCTCGAGGACCTTGCCGACGGACTTCTTGGGGTCGCGGGCATACGCTTGGTCGAGCAGCACGTTTTCCTTGAAGAAGCCGTTCATGCGGCCCTCCACGATCTTCGTGAGAGCGGCCTCCGGCTTGCCCTCGTTGCGGGCGGTCTCCTCGGCAATGTGACGCTCCGACTCAACCGTCTCGGCCGGCACGTCGTCACGGGTGAGGTAGAGGGGCGAATACGCCGCGATGTGCATCGCGATGTCCCGCGCAACCTCGGCGCCCTTCTCGTCAGCGGCCACGAGGACGCCCACCTGCGGCGGGAGGTCCTTGGCGGTCTTGTGGAGGTAGGCCTCCACGTGCGCCCCGGTCACGCGACCGATGCGGCGTACGAGCAGCTTCTCGCCCAGGGTCGCAGCGTTCTCGGTGATGTCGAACCCGGCGGACTCAAGCTCCTCCGGCGTGGTGGCGCCAGATTCGGCCGCGACGCTCACGGCCTGCGAGCCCATGTCGATGAACTTCTGGTTCTTCGCCACGAAGTCGGTCTCGCAGTTGACCTCGAGGAGGGTGCCGACCTGCTGGCCGTTCTCCCCACGGATGTCCGCGGCCACGAGGCCCTCGGACGCCGCGCGGCACTCACGCTTGGCAATGCCCTTGAGGCCCTTGACGCGAATGATCTCCAGCGCCTTCTCCACGTTGCCATCGGCCTCGTCGAGCGCCCTCTTCACGTCCATCATGCCCGCGCCGGTCTTCTCGCGCAGGTCCCGGATTTCAGCGGCGGTGTAGTTCGCCATGGTTTTCCTTCCGTGCAACTTCGTGGGTCACTTGGTCTCGGACTGGGGTGCCTCGTCTGCCGAGGGGGCAGATTCGGCGGACGCCGGCGAGTCCGGGGAATCCGGGGAATCCGGCGAGTCAGCCGATTCCGGCGAGTCAGCCGATTCCGGCGAGTCAGCCGATTCCGGCGAGTCAGC
>JAAZBW010000299.1 GCA_012513625.1 Actinomycetales bacterium
TAGTTCGCGCCCACAGCTCGTCGACTGTGTGGTTTAGTTCGCGCCCACAGCTCGTCGACTGTGTGGTTTAGTTCGCGCCCACAGCTCGTCGACTGTGTGCCAGCTTCGGCGCGGCCGGTCGGTCTTCGGGCAATAAAAAAGCGCCGTCGGCACTGACGGCGCGAGGATCCCGGCTCGAGTCTACGAGGCGGATCAGACCTCGCAGATTACACCTCGGTGCTGCTGATGGTGTAGGTGCCGAACATCGTCTGGAGCTGCTTTGCCGTGTACAGGTTGATACCGATAAAGGCAATCAGTAGGACCCAGGCGAAGATCGGGGCAGTTGCATAGTTCACGCCAACCGCAACGATGAGGAGCACGTTCAGCAGCACCAGCGCAATGGCCACGAGGCCCTTGGTGGTGCCGCCCGTGTCCGGGCCGTTCTCGCTGGTCGTGATCTGCTGCTCGGCCTCGTGGGCCTTGGCAGCCTTGCGCTCTTCTCGCGCAACAGTGTGGACATACTCATTCACGAGCATCGTCATGCGGGTGTTCCTTTCCGTGGTGCTGGCAGGAACACCGGCGGTGCCCTGCACAGCCCTGTGTGGGTTCTCCCTTGCGGGAACTCCGGAGGTTTTCCGGATGCCTCTACTGTACGAAGCCTGGCGCCGGAATCCAAGGGCGGACGGCACCGTGGCAGGTTCCTGCCAACACCTGTTCAGCCCGCAAAAGCGCAGGTCAGAGGTTTATGAAACCCTTTACAGCAAGTTACAAACCGGTTCGTATACGGTCCGAGTAGGCCTGTGGGACGGAAAGTTGCCGTCGGATTGGACCTCGTGGAATACGGTTTTCGGCCCGGGAATAGCCCCCAGCATGGGGTGAGTGGGCCAGAACGGGGCGGATCTGCTCCTGCTCCGGGGAGGTCATACGAGGCTCAGGAGTCCTCGCGTGCGCTCGCCAACTCCCCCAGGTGCTCCACGATCTGCGGAAGCCCGGCCTCAAGTTCTTCGAGGGTGCGGTCGAAGTCGGCGGCGCCGCCGTACCACGGGTCGTCCACATCAAGTTCGTACTCGTGGGCGCCCTCCGAGAGGAGGGGCATCGCCGGATCGAACTCACGCCACATCCGAATCCGCGACGGGTCCGTGCCGTACTGCTCCGCCCACCGGCGCAGGGTCCGCACGTGGCGGGACGTCATCCCGAGGATGAGGTCCGAGTTGGCCAGGTCCTCCGGCCGCACCGGGCGCGCGATATGCCGCATCGTCCGGCGGCCACCGCGGCGGAGCGCTGCATTCGCCCGGGAGTCCACCGGGTTGCCCCGCTCCTCGGCACTCACGCCGGCGGAATCCACCTCGAACCGTGCATCACTGCCCAGCTCCTCGAGCAGCAGCGAATGACCCATCGGAGAGCGGCAGATGTTGCCGGTACACACCACGAGAACACGAACAGGAGAGGGGGCCATGGGCCTCATTGTGCCCCAGCGCCTCCCGGGACGGCAGGACCCGCGTCACAGCAGGCTCAGGCCTGCTGCTTGCCGTACGTCTCCTTCTGCGGCACATCCGGGTGCACGGGCGGGAGCGCCGACCACGGGAAGGTGATCCACTTGTCCGTGCGCTTCCACTCGTAATCGGGATCCGCCACCGAGCTCGGCTTCACGTACAGCACTGCGGAGCGCACCTCCTCCGGCGGATGGCCGGGCAGCTCGCGCAGGGTCTCCATCACGAGGGCGAGGGTGCGTCCGGAGTCAGCCACATCGTCCACCACCAACACCTTCTTCCCGGAGAGGGTGGCGGTGTCCATGAGCGGCGGCAGGAAGACGGGCCGGGTGAGCGTCTCTGCGATCCCGGTGTAGAACTCCACGTTCATGGTGCCCATGGCTTTCACACCGAGGGCGTAGGAGACCGCTCCGGCGGGCAGCAGGCCACCGCGGGCCACGGCCACCACCACGTCCGGGAACCAGCCGGAATCCACCACCTGTTGCGCGAGCTCCCGCGCCGCATCCCCGAACCTCGACCACGCGAGCACCTCGCGCTCCTGGCCGTCACTCGGGTCTACCGCACTCGCACCATCGTCAAAGGCAGTCATGCATGGAGCCTACCGAGGACGCCACCGCCGCGCCGCGCGGAGGTGGCAGAAACTGCCGCGAACGGCGCACGGTCCGAACGCTCCGGGTTTCCGCGGACCGCGGGCTGGGCCCTGATCGTGAAAGAGGCCGCGCGCCGCCCAACGTCCCACCGCCAGACCCCCTCCCAGCCCTAGGGTTGGAGGCGTGATCACCATTGCTGCGCCGCGTGAACCCGCGCCTGAAACCCGGGTGGCCCTGGTTCCGGAAACTGTCCAGTCGCTGGTGCGCCGGGGTAACCGTGTCCTCGTGGAGGAGGGCGCGGGCCAGGCCTCGGCACATCCCGATTCCGAGTACGCCGCTGCCGGCGCGGAGGTGGTCCCCGCGATCGACCTTACCCAGGTGGACGTCCTCGCACACGTCACCCCGCTCCCCGCGGGTGCCGTTACCCGCCTCAAGCCCGGAGCGGTCACGATCGGCCTCGCCGGGCCGTACGAGGACGTCAGGGTGGCCGCCCTCGCAGACGCCCAGGTGACCGCCATGTCCTTCGAGCTCCTGCCGCGCACAAGCCGCGCACAGTCGATGGATGTGCTCTCCTCCCAGGCGCTGGCCTCTGGCTACCGCTGCGTGCTCGAGGCCGCGATCCGCTCACCCCGCTTCTTCCCGATGGCCATGACGGCCGCAGGCACGGTCCCACCCGCGAAGGTGGTGGTGCTCGGGATCGGCGTGGCCGGTCTGCAGGCCATCGCCACAGCGCGAAGGCTCGGCGCGCTCGTCTCGGCGAATGACATTCGCCCGGATTCGGCGGAGGAGGCCAGGTCCGTGGGCGCCACGTTCATCGAGGTGCCGCTGGACTCCGGCGAGGGCACCGGCGCCGGAGGGTACGCCCGCGCCCTCGGAGACGACGCGGCCTCCCGCCAGCGTGAGGCCCTCACCCCGTTCATCGCCGATGCGGACGTGCTCATCACCACCGCGGCCGTCCCGGGCCGTCGCGCCCCGCAGCTCGCCACCGCCGAGATGGTGGCCGGGATGCGCCCCGGCGCCGTGGTGGTGGACCTGGCCGCCGCGAACGGCGGCAACGTGGAGGGCTCTGTGGCCGGTCAGGACGTGAAGGTGCCCTCCGCTCGCGGCGGCGGCGAGATCACGATCGTGGGCCTCGCGAACGCGCCGGGCGATCTGCCCATGGACGCCTCGCGGCTCTTCGCCAAGAACGTGGACAACGTGCTGAAGCTGGTCCTCAGGGACGGCGAGATCGCCATCGACTTCACGGACGACATCGTGGATGGCATGACCATCACCCACGCGGGGGTGAACCGCCTGGCCCCGGCAGTCGAGGCCCCGGAGGCCACGGCCGAGCCTCCCGAGACCACCCCAACCCAGGGTGAGGCGGAGGGCGGGGGAGGCCCCGTCGTCGACGGCGAAGCCCCGGCCCGTACGGACGGTACGGTGGCGGCGGACCTGCCCGCCGCCACGGAGGAAGGCATCTGATGGACCCGTTCATGACCTCACTGACCATGCTCGTTCTCGCCGCATTCGTGGGCTTCGAGGTGGTCTCCAAGGTGACGAGCGTGTTGCACACGCCGCTCATGTCCGGCGCGAACGCGATCCACGGAATCATCCTGGTGGGCGCGATCATCGTGACGTCGCAGGCCACCAACACGTGGCTGATGGCGTTCGGCCTGTTCGCGATCGTGCTCTCGGCGATGAACCTGATCGGCGGATTCGTGGTGACGGACCGGATGCTCCAGATGTTCTCCGGTAGGAAGAAGGAGGCGCAGAAGTGAATCTCCTTCCCGACTGGCTCTCGTCCACGTTCTACCTGATCGCAGCGATCTGCTTCATCCTCGCGCTCAAGGGCCTCTCCGGTCCGCGCACGGCCCGCCGCGGCAACCTGCTGGGCGCGGCCGGTGCCGCGCTCGCGGTAGTCACCGTCTACCTCTCTACCGATTTCCGGGGCAGCACCCTGTGGCTCTCCCTCATTGCGCTCGCGATCGGCGCCGGCATCTCCGTGCCGGTGGCCCGCAAGGTGAAGATGACGGACATGCCACAGCTCGTGGCGCTGCTCAACGGCGTGGGCGGTGGTGCCGCAGCGTTCGTGGGACTCATCGAACTCACGGAACTACAGCCTGTGCTGGGCGCGGTGCCCTGGTACACGCTCGCCGCCTCCGCGTTCGCGGTGTTGATCGGTTCGCTCTCCCTCTCCGGCTCGATCGTGACCTTCCTGAAGCTGCAGGGTCTCATGACCTCCCGTCCGGTGATCCTGCCGCTGGCGGTGGTGTGGATGGTGGTGACCATGACCGCGTCCGCGGCGGTGGCGATCACCGTGGCCGTGACCGGCAACCTCATGTGGGCCTGGATCCTGCTGGCGCTCGGCCTCCTCTCCGGCGTGCTGATGGTGCTGCCGGTGGGCGGCGCGGACGTGCCGATCGTGATCTCGCTGCTCAACGCCTTCACCGGTCTCGCCGTGGCGGCCTCCGGTTTCGCCATGCCGAACACGCTGATGCTGGTGGCCGGCA
>JAAZBW010000300.1 GCA_012513625.1 Actinomycetales bacterium
GTGGCGGCCTTCGGGTCAGTCACCTGGAAGTAGATGACCGTATCGATCGAGACCACCAGGTTGTCCGAGGTGATCACGGGCTGCGGCGCGAACGAGACCACCTGCTCGCGGAGGTCCACGCCGGCGCGCACCCGATCGATGAACGGGATGAGGAAGTGCAGACCTGCGTAGAGCACAACCTGGAACTTTCCAAGACGTTCCACGATCAGTGCCACGGCCTGCGGCACGATCCGCACCGCCTTGGCAATCGCGGTGACGATGAAGACCGCGAGCGCGATCAGGAGGACGATGGCAACTATCTGCCCGGTCTGAGGCATCTTTTCTACTTCCCGTTGATGTTCGGTCGATTCGACATGGTCTGGGGTGCGGGGATTGTCAGAAGGTGGGGTACTCGGTCTGCGAGGGCTGTTCGGCACGCGTCACCACGGCGAAGGCCCCGTCAATCTCGACGACGACCACGCTCTGGCCCTCGCGGAAGACCTCCTCCGGGAGCGACGATCGGGCGGACCACACCTCCCCGGCGAGCTTGACGCGCCCGCCACGGGTGGTGACCTCGGTCAGCACCTCAGCGATCCGGCCGCTCAGTGCCCGGACGTTGGTCCGGGCCTCCGGCGTGCGCTTCAGCATCCACGCCTGCGCGGCGGGCCGGACGAGGAAGAGGAGAAGTAACGAGACGCCGCCGAAGGCCACCATCTGCACCCACACGGAGCCGCCCGCGAGTGCCGCGATCATGCCGCCGAGCGCGCCGCCCGCGAACATCAGGAAGACGAAGTCGAGCGTGAACATCTCGACGATCGCCGCGACGATCGCGCCGATGAGCCACAGGATCCACGCCATGAGCTATCCCTTCCTTCCTGCACGAACCGCTCGGGCCGCGTACCGGCCGTCCTTCGAGTCCACGTCGAGTTCAATTCCAAATGTACGTGAGAGGTTCGCCGGAGTCATGACCTGATCCAGTTCGCCGGCCGCCTCCACCTGACCCTCCCGTAGCAGGAGCCCGTGGGTGAACGCCGCCGGGATTTCCTCCACGTGGTGCGTGATCAACAGGAGGGCGGGGGCGGCAGGGTCCGCCACGATCTCGTCGAGGGCGCGCAGAAGGATCTCTCGCCCCGCGAGGTCGAGGCCGGCCGCCGGCTCGTCGAGGACGAGCAGTTCCGGATCGCTCATGAGGGAGCGGGCCACCTGTACGCGCTTACGCTCACCCTCCGAGAGGGTGCCGTATCGCCGCTCGGCGAGCTCCGCCACGCCGAATGCGCCGAGGAGGGCCCGGGCGCGCCCCAGGTCTTCGGACTCATACTCCTCGCGCCACCGGCCGGTCATTCCGTAGGCGGCGGTCAGCACCACGTCCTGGACACGCTCGGTGGCTGCGATCCGCTCTGACAGGGCCGAGGAGGAGAGTCCCACCCGGGTCCGAAGCTCAGAGATGTCCACCTGGCCGAGCCGCTCCCCGAGCACCTCCACGGTGCCGCGGGTGGGATACATCCGTCCGGAGGCCAACTGGACCACAGTGGTCTTGCCCGCGCCGTTGGGGCCAAGCACCACCCAGTGCTCCCCCTCGTTCACCTGCCAGGTGATCCCGTCGAGTATCGGCCTGTTGCCGCGGCGGACCGTGACCTGGTTGAGATGCAGAATGGCGGGCATGGGTCAAGACTATCCCGACCCATGCCCGCCATCATGGTGGCGCGGTGCCCGTGCGCGCTCAAGCGCAGCGCACGCGGTTCATCACTTCGAGCGTGCGAGCACCTCGCGGTAGAACTCCATGGTCTTCACGCCGATCGCGTCCCAGGCGAAGTGGTCTTCCACCCGCTTGCGGGAGGCGCGCCCCATCTCCTTCGCCCGCTCCGGATCGTCCACCATCTTCGTGAGCGTGGCGGCGAGGTCGGACTCGAACTGGGCGCGGTCGATCGGCGTGCCGGTGCCGTCCTGCATCTGCTCGATCGGCACCAGGTAGCCGGTCTCGCCGTCCACGATCACATCCGGGATACCACCGGTGGCAGTGCCCACCACCGGGATGCCGAGCGCCATCGCCTCGAGGTTCACGATGCCGAGCGGCTCGTACACGGAGGGCGTCACGAACGTGGTGGCGATGGACTCAATGGCGATGAGCTCGTTGATGGGGAGCATCTCCTGGATGTAGAAGACGCCGTCCCGCTCCTTCTTGAGGTCATCCACCTGGCCCTGCACCTCCGCCGCGATCTCGGGGGTGTCCGGTGCGCCCGCGCACAGGACGAGCTGGACATCCTTCGGGAGCTGCGTGGCGGCGCCGAGCAGGTACGGGAGGCCCTTCTGGCGGGTGACACGGCCCGTGAACACGATGGTGCGCTTGGTCCGGTCGATGCCGTAACGGCCGAGCACCTCGTCAATGAGCGGATCATCCGGATCCGGAGCGGTCCACTTGTCGAGGTCGATACCGTTGTGGATCACGGTCACCTTGTCCGGGTCCACCGCCGGGTAGGAGCGCAGGATGTCGTCCCTCATGCCGTTGGATACGGCCACGATCCCGTCGGCTCCCTCGTAGCCGGTCCGCTCCATCCAGGAGGAGAGGTTGTACCCTCCGCCGAGCTGCTCCCGCTTCCAGGGGCGCAACGGCTCGAGCGAGTGCGCCGAGATCACGTGGGGCACCTCGTAGAGCAGCTTGCACAGGTGGCCCGCCATGATGGCATACCAGGTGTGGGAGTGGACGATGTCCGTTCCCTCGGTGCCAATGGTCATCTGCAGGTCCACGCCGAGGTGGCGTATCGCGTCATTGGCCTCGGCCAATTCCGGGAGTGCGTCGTAACCGGTCACTCCCTCGGAGACGGTTCCGGGCGCACGTGGGCCGTCGAAGGCGTGGACACGCACGTCAGCGTGGGGGCGTAGCACCTTGGCCAGCTCCTCCACGTGCACTCCGGCGCCTCCGTACACCTTGGGCGGGTACTCGCGGGTCAACAGGTCGACTCTGATCTGGTTCTCATTCACGATGACATGATTGCCCACCCGCACCGAAGTTGGCATGGGTTCCGTGGCAATTGCCGGAAGCAACCGCACGGAAGCCCGTGTGGCGTCCGGTTTTTCCACCTAGTGTCTGGGTATGGCTCGCATACCCAAGGTTCTCGCTATTGTTCTCGCCGGCGGAGAAGGCAAGCGCCTGATGCCGCTCACCCAGGACCGGGCGAAGCCCGCCGTCCCGTTCGGCGGCGTCTACCGCCTCATCGACTTCTCGCTCTCGAACCTCGTCAACTCGGGGTTCCTGAAGATCGTGGTCCTCACCCAGTACAAGTCCCACTCCCTTGACAAGCACGTGACCAAGACGTGGCGCATGTCCACACTCCTTGACAACTACGTGGCGCCTGTCCCCGCCCAGCAGCGTGTGGACAAGACGTGGTTCTCGGGTAGCGCGGACGCGATCTACCAGTCCCTGAACCTGGTGGACGACGAAAAGCCGGACTACGTGGTCATCACTGGTGCAGACAACATCTTCCGTATGGACTTCGCCCAGATGCTGGAGCGCCACATCGAGACGGGCTTCCCGCTCACGGTCGCCGGCATCCGCCAGCCCATCGAGCTCGCCGACCAGTTCGGCGTGATCGAGGCCGATCCGGAGAACCCGTGGAAGATCGGCAAGTTCATCGAGAAGCCGTCCGATCCGGTCGGGCTCGCGGACTCCCCGAACGAGGTGCTCGCCTCGATGGGCAACTACATCATGACTGCCAAGGACATGCGCGAGGCCGTGGTGCGGGACGCCGCGGACGAGAACTCGAGTCATGACATGGGCGGCTCGATCGTCCCCTGGTTCGTGGAGCAGGGCGCCGCCGGCCTCTACGACTTCATTGACAACGACGTGGCCGGCTCCACCGACCGCGATCGCGGCTACTGGCGCGACGTGGGAACGGTGGACGCGTTCTACGACGCCAACATGGACCTGATCTCGGTCAGCCCGGTGTTCAACCTCTACAACCGCGACTGGCCGCTCTACACGGGCTACACCGGCCTCCCGCCGGCCAAGTTCGTCTACGGCCACCACGAGCGCCTCGGCCACGCCCTCGACTCGATCGTGTCCCCGGGGGTCATCGTCTCCGGCGCCGAGGTGGTGGGCTCCGTGATCTCGCCGAACTGCAAGGTCAACTCCTGGGCCTCGGTCCGCTCCTCCGTGGTGTTCGATGACGTGGTCGTGGGCCGCAACTCCACCGTGAACAAGGCGATCCTCGACAAGGAAGTGGTGGTCGAGGAAGGTGCGCAGGTGGGCGTCGACCACGAGCACGACCGCAGCCGCGGCTTCACCGTCACCGAGAGCGGGATCACCGTGGTGCCGAAGAACGTCCGGGTCACGCGGTAACATCACGCGGTGATCATGAGATTTACCCTGGTCGGGGAGCGCGAGCTCCCCGACCATCTCATTGCTGACACCCGTGCGGCCCTCACCCACCTGAACTGGCTCGGCCTCACCGAGGAGCGTCGCGAGTCCCGCGGGCTCCAGGTGCTCGACTTCCGGGGATCGGTGCCCCCCGTGACCTTCGACCACGTGGGTCACGACCACGAGCAGCTCCTGCGCGACCTCCTCTTCGGCTGGCACACGCTCGGCGTCGCCGCCGGGGTGGTGCGCGGCGCGCTCGCCAGCACTCCCCCGCGCCTCGTGGTCACGGATGTGGACTCCACCCTCATCCCCGTGGAGGTCATCGAGCAGATCGCCGCCCGAACGGGGGTCGAGGCGGAGGTGGAGGCCATCACCTCGGCCGCCATGCGCGGCGAACTCGACTTCACCCAGTCACTCACCCGCCGCGTCGGAATGCTGGAGGGGGTGCCCGCCACAGCGCTCCCCGAGATCGCGGAGGGCATCACCTTCTCGCCCGGCGCGGAGGACCTCGTCGACGACGTGCACGCGGCTGGCGGCGTCGTCTGCGCCGTCTCGGGTGGTTTCCATGAGGTGGTGGACCTGCTCGCCTCCCGCATCGGGCTCGACCGGGCGGTGGCAAACCGCCTCGGGAGCGACGGCGGAGCGCTCACCGGCCGCACGGTCGGTGAGGTGGTTGACGGGGCGGTCAAGGAGCGGCAACTCGGCGTCTGGCGGGAGGAGTTCGGCTCTCCTGTGGTGGCGATCGGCGACGGTGCGAACGACCTCGCCATGCTCGGCGCGGCAGACCTGGGGATCGCCTACTGTGCGAAGCCCGTAGTGGCCGCGGCTGCCGACGCCGCGATCCCGTTCCCGCGCCTCGACGCGGCCCTCCCCCTCATGGGAATCTGACGTGGTTGCCCATGCCCGAACCCCATTTCGGGCGCTCGGGCAGCTTAGGGGCTACTCGGCGGGGCGGAGGACCGTGCGGACGCTCGCACCCTGGCGGTCGAGTTCCGCCCAGGTGCCGGGGATGTCCAGCACCACCGCAGCCGCGGTGGGGATGCCCATGGCGAGTTGCTGGCCCTCGCGGCCCCTGTCCAGGAGGTAGGCGAGCGCACTCATCACCGGCTCGTGGCCCACCACGATCACGCGCTGGGCGGACTCTTCGAGACCGCGGACCTTCGCGAGCAGGGACCGGGTGGTGGCCTCGTAGAGGTCGTCCGAGACCCGCGGGGACGGATACTCGGGCAGGTCCCCGGCAAGCAGCCGGTACGTCTCAGTGGTGCGGAGCGCAGAGGAGACGAGGGCCACGTCGAACGGGCCGGCGGCCTCCGCGAGTTCCTCGCCGAAACAGCGGGACTGGAGGCGTCCCCGCTGGGCGAGCGGCCGCACGCGGTCACCAATTCCGGCCTCCGGCTCCGCCTTGGCGTGGCGCATCAGTACGAGGGTCTTCGTCACTCCCCTACTGTGCCACACGCGATCCGGGGCCGTACCGGAGTCACCCGCCTACTGCCCCATCGCGTGGACGCCGCCGTCCACGTGGACGATCTCGCCCGTGGTGGCAGGGAACCAGGGGGACGCGAGCGCCACGACGGCGCGCGCCGTCGGCTCCGGGTCCGTCACGTCCCAGCCGAGCGGTGCCCGCTCGCCCCAGGTTCCCTCGATGCCCTCGAAGCCGGGGATGGAGGTGGCGGCCGTGGTGCGGATCGGGCCGGCGGACACGAGGTTCACGCGGATCCCTGCGGGTCCGAGATCGCGGGCGAGGTAGCGGGCCGTCGCCTCGAATGCGGCCTTGGCCACGCCCATCCAGTCGTAGACCGGCCACGCGTACTGGGCGTCGAAGGTGAGGCCCACCACGGCGCCGCCGTCGGACATGAGGGGCTGGGCGGCCACGGCGAGCGACTTGAGCGAGAAGGCCGAGACCTCCACGGCAGTTGCCACGTCACCCCACTCCGCCTCGAGGAAGCGACCCCCCATCACGGACTGCGGGGCGAAGCCGATCGAGTGGACCACCGCATCCAGCGAGGGCA
>JAAZBW010000301.1 GCA_012513625.1 Actinomycetales bacterium
AACATCGTCGAGTAGGCACATCGTCGGGCCGGGGTTTCGCGGATCCGCGACCCCGGCCGAGCGATATCCTTTTTCCCTCCCATCCCCCGGAGAGCCCCATGGTCACCGCAGTCGAACTCGGCATCCTCTACGCCATCATGGCGCTCGGGGTCTACGTGACGTTCCGCGTCCTCGAATTCGCCGACCTCACCGTGGACGGCAGCTTCACCACTGGCGCGGCGGTTGCGGCGATCGGAATCGTGAACGGCCACCCGCCGTGGCTCGTGACCGTACTCGCGCTGTTCGCCGGCATGGCAGCCGGCACCATCACGGGCCTCCTGCACACGAAGGGCAACATCGACGGGCTGCTCGCGGGAATCCTCACCCAGTTGAGCCTCTACTCGATCAACCTGCGAATCATGGGGCGCGCCAACGTGGCGCTCCTGCGCGAGGAGACACTGTTCACCGCCGCCCGGGACTCGAAGATCATCGGCTCCTGGTACGGGCCCCTCCTCCTCCTGCCGATCACCCTCCTGGTGCTCGGCTTCGTGATCTGGTTCCTCAAGACGAACCTGGGCCTCGCGATGCGGGCCACGGGTGACAACCCGAACATGATCAGCGCCTTCGGCGTCTCCACGGACAACCAGAAGATACTCGGCCTCGCGATGTCCAATGGCATGGTGGGCCTCTCCGGCGCCCTCGTGGCCCAGTACCAGGGCTTCGCAGACGTGGGCATGGGCATCGGAATGATCGTGGCGGGCCTCGCCTCCGTGATCATCGGCCAGGCGATCTTTGGCCGCCTCACGATCGGCCGGGCAGCCACCGCCGTGGTGATCGGTGCGATCCTCTACCGGCTCGTCATCTTCCTGGCGCTCCGCGCGGGCCTGAACCCGAACGACATGAAGCTCATTTCTGCGGTGCTCGTGGTGCTCGCGCTCGTGGTCCCCCAGTGGAACCTCGTGGCGCGCACCTCGCAGAAGTGGAAGGCGTGGCGCGGGGTGGATCCCGCGATCGCCGCCACCCAGGTGCAGGTCTACCGCGAAGACGATCCGATCTCGGCCGTGACGGTGGACAACGAGTCCCGGCCCTCGGACCCTGCCGACTCAGCCTCCGTGCCGGAGGCCGACGACGCCACCGATCCGCTCGCCGGAACCGGCGCGCAGCACGAACGGGAGGGACGCTAGATGCTCCAGGTCTCCGAGGTCACCAAGACCTTCTTCCCCGGCACCGTCAACGAGCGCAGGGCGCTCGATGGCGTGGACCTCACTCTCGCCGAGGGCGAGTTCGTGACCGTGATCGGCTCGAACGGCGCCGGCAAGTCCACCCTCCTGAACATCGTGGCGGGCTCCATCCGGACGGACGGCGGCACCGTCACGATCAACGGGCGCAATGTCACCCGGCTCCCGGAGCACCGCCGCGCCGGCCTCGTGGGCCGGGTGTTCCAGAACCCGTCCGCCGGGACCGCCCCCCACATGACGATCGAGGAGAACCTCTCCCTCGCGCACGAACGGGGACGGCCACGGACCCTCGGACGCGGAGTGAATCGCGCCAAGCGGGAGTTCTTCCGCGAGAGCCTGACCGAGCTCCAGCAGGGGCTGGAACACCGGCTCAGCGACTGGGTGGGACTCCTCTCCGGCGGCCAGCGCCAATCGCTCTCGCTACTCATGGCCACGTTCACGCAGCCGGCCATCCTCCTGCTCGACGAGCACACGGCCGCACTCGATCCGCAGCGTGCCGCACTTGTCACCCGCCTCACCACCGAGATCGTGGAGCGTCACCAGCTCACCACGCTCATGGTCACGCACAACATGGATCAGGCGCTCCGCCTCGGCAATCGGCTCATCATGATGCACGCCGGGAAGATCGTGCTCGACGTGAAGGGTGCGGAGAAGGCGAAGATGACGGTCCCCGATCTCCTCCACGCGTTCGAGAGCGTGAAGGGCGAACTTTCGGACCGCACCCTCCTCGGCTGACCCGCTGGGGGCGGTGGCAGCTGCTTTCGGCACACACTCGGCGATGGGTCTGGATACTTTCGGCACACACTCGGCGATCCGGGGGGCTACTTTCGGCACCCAGTTGTTGACTCGGCTCGTCGGGGGCGTGCGTGCGTCCTAGGCTGTGCAGGTCGGTTTGAACCTGGGGAGGATCATGACCACGTTCATGGACGGCGTCGGCCAGTTCACCGGGCTCACCATTGCCATCGGCCTCTGGCTCCTGATGATCTGGCTGATCGCCACCACGGTTCGCCGGGTCCTCGGCGTGCGGGTGGGGTGGCCACGCACGATCGTGGTGGCGCTGCTCAACGTGTGGGCACTCACCGCGATGGCGGACTGGGTGGTGGAGGTCTCGGGCATCCTCGAGTCCGGAGATCCCTCCGATCCGCAGAACTCAACCGCGTTCTTCCTCTTCTACGGGATGCTGTTCCTCTGGGTCTTCGCGCTCGGCGCGCTCGCCCTCGTGGCGCTGGAAGTCATCCTGCCCACCGGTAGCCTCCCCACATTCCGCCAGCTGTTCTTCGGCTGGGGCCGGCGGTGGCGCCGCTTCAACCGGTACCTCCAGATCCTCTTCATCTTCGCGAAGAACGGGCTCACCTCCCAGCTCCGCGGTTTCCGCGCCCCGGACGAGGGGGCGGACGGCGGCCACGAGGTGGCCCGGTCCCTCCGGATTGCCCTCGACGAGTGCGGCATCACCTTCATCAAGGCCGGCCAGACCCTCTCCACCCGGGCGGACCTGATCCCGAAGGCGTTCGTGGACGAGCTCTCCAAACTGCAGACGACGGCGGAGCCCGTCTCGTGGGAGGACTGGAAGGGCGCGCTCGAGTCGTGCATCGGCGCACCGATCGAATCCGTGTTCGCCTCGGTGGAGGAGGTCCCGCTCGCCGCCGCCTCCGGGGCGCAGGTGCATGTGGCCACGCTCCTGGACGGGCGCGAGGTGGTGGTCAAGGTGCAGCGTCCCCATGCGGGGCGAATTGCCGAGCTCGATCTCGACATCCTGCTGCGCATGTGCCGGATGCTGCACCGAAACGCGCCCTGGGCCCGCCGCATGGGACTCCTCAAACTGGCCGAGGGGTTCGCCGCCTCGATCCGTGAGGAGCTCGACTACCGCGAGGAGGTCGACAACATGGCGGCCATGCGCCGCTCCCTTGACCGCCGTGGCGTGCGGATACCCACCGTGGAGCGCGAGCTCTGCTCATCGAAGAACATTGTGATGGAGCGGTTCGACGGCCGCCCCGTCTCGCGCGCCTCCTTCATCTCGGACCTCTCCCGGGAGCAGCGCCAGAAGTCCGCCCAGACCCTCATGGAGGCGGTGCTGGACCAGATCGTCAACGACGGCATCTTCCACGCCGATCTCCACCCCGGCAACGTCTGCATCTGGCCGGACGGCACCGTGGGACTGCTGGACTTCGGATCGGTGGGCCGACTCGACGCCGCATCCCGCCGCGCGCTCGCCCGCCTCCTCTGGGCGATCGACGCCGACGACCCGGTGATGGCCACCGACTCACTCCTCGGACTCGTGGACGCCCCGAAGGACCTCGACGAGCGCCGGCTCACCCGCGAAATCGGCGGCCTGCTCGCGAGGTTCCGAGGCGGATTCGGGCTCGGCACCGGCTCGGTGGAGGTATTCGGGAGCCTGTTCGCACTCATGCTCGACCATGGCCTCGGGGTCCCCGCCCAGCTCGCCGCCGCCTTCCGTTCCCTCGGTGCCCTCGAGGGCACCCTCCAACTGATCGACCCGGAGCTGGACCTGGTGGAAGCGGCCCGGAAGACGGGGCGGGAGACCATCGGCCACATCACGCCGGAAAAGATAAAGGACGAGCTCATCGCCCAGTTCATGCACGTGATGCCCCTGATTGAGCACCTTCCCTCGCGTTTGAACCGGATCAGCGAGGACCTCGAATCGGGCAACTTCCGTGCCAACATCCGGTTCCTGCACGATCCTGAGGACCGGCGCTTCCTCGACGGCCTCGTGCAACAGCTCGTCACCAGCATCCTCGCGGTGGGGGCGGTGCTCGGCGGGATCTTCCTCGCCGTCACTCCCGGTGGCCCGGAGCTCCTCCCGGAGGTGGGCCTCTACACCCTGTTCGGCGGGCTCCTCGCCTTTGGGGGATTCCTACTCTCGCTTCGCGCCGTGGCCCACGTATTCTCGAAGGCACGTAAACCCTGACGGAAAGGTCAACGTGCGAATCCTGGACGCGGAGGAGATCACCACCAGCTTCGTCAACTGCTCTCCCACCGATCTCGCCAAACTGGAACTACCCCCGGACCTCCTGTCCCGGCCGTGGCCCACGCTCGACTTCCTCGGCTGGATCGATCCCTCGACGCCGATGCGCGGCTACCTTGTGGTGGACCTGCCCGAGGGCCTGACCGGCGTCCGGCTCCGGTTCCCGGGCAACCCCGCCTCCACCCGCCGCACGTCCATGTGCGCGCTCTGCCACACCACGCACGCGGTGGGCGGGGTGGCGCTCGTCTCTGCCCCGCACCGGCGGGGAGAGTCCGCCGGATCATTCGGCACCTATGCCTGCGCTGACCTCGCCTGCTCGTTGCATGTGCGCGGACTCACGGGCCCGTTCCACGGGGTGCCGGCGCGCGAGACCCTCGGCTTCGACAGCGCC
>JAAZBW010000020.1 GCA_012513625.1 Actinomycetales bacterium
CGGGTGGTGGTCCACCGTCTCCGCAGCCTCGCCGATGGCAGAAACGAACGCGGCTCCGGTGGCGTAGTCGCCCGTCTCGAAGCGGGCGTGGATCCTGCGCGCCAGTCGCCGCCAGTCGGCGAGCCCGGCCCCCATGATCTCCTGTGCTGTGAGTGTTTCGCTCATCCCTTCATCGTGGCACTGCCGCCCCGGGTACGCGCGCGCAGCCCCACCGACTCAGCCGGAGAGCCACTCCGCCAGGTGCCGTCCGGTCAGCGTGGTGCCATCGGCAACCAGCGCGGCGGGAGTCCCCTCGAACACCACCCGGCCGCCGTCATGGCCGGCCCCGGGTCCCATGTCGACGATCCAGTCCGCGTGTGCCATCACGGACTGGTGGTGCTCCACCACGATCACGGACCTCCCCGAGTCCACCAGTTGGTCCAGCAGTCCGAGCAGCTGCGCCACGTCCGCCAGGTGGAGGCCGGTGGTGGGCTCGTCCAGCACATAGACCTCTCCCCTGCCCCCCATCTCGGCGGCGAGCTTGAGCCGCTGCCGCTCACCGCCCGAGAGCGAGGTGAGCGGCTGACCCACGGTGAGGTAACCGAGCCCAACGTCGGAGAGCCGTCGCAGGATCGTGGCGGCGGCGGGCACGCCGGACTCGCCGCCCGAGAAGAAGGCGAGTGCGTCGTCGACGGGGAGCGCCAGCACCTCGGCGATGTGGCGTCCACCGAGCCGGTACTCGAGCACCTCTGGCTGAAACCGCTTCCCCTCGCACACCTCGCACGGGGTGGTGACCGTCTCCATGAACCCGAGCTCGGTGTAGATGACGCCGGCGCCGTTGCACGCCTGGCAGGCGCCCTCCGAGTTGGCGGAGAAGAGTGCGGGCTTCACGCCGTTCGCCTTCGCAAAGGCCTTCCGGATCGGCTCGAGCATCCCCGTGTAGGTGGCCGGATTGGAGCGGCGCGAGCCCCGGATGGGGGTCTGGTCGATCGCGAGTACTCCGGCATGGGCGGGCAGCGAGCCGTGCACGAGCGAGGACTTCCCGCTCCCCGCCACGCCGGTGACCACCACCAGCACACCGAGCGGGATGTCCACGTCCACACCCTGGAGGTTGTTCGCCGTTGCTCCCCGGACCCCGAGCACTCCCGACGGCGTGCGTACCGTCTCCCGGAGCGCCTGCCTGTCCCCGAGGTGACGTCCCGTCAGGGTGTCCGAGGACCGCAGTCCCGCGACGTCGCCCTGGTAAGTGACCTGCCCGCCGTGGGATCCGGCTCCGGGCCCCAGGTCCACCACGTGGTCCGCCATCAGGATCGTGTCCGGCTCGTGCTCCACCACGAGTACGGTGTTCCCCTTGTCCCGCAGTCGCAGGAGGAGGTTGTTCATCCGCTCCACGTCATGGGGGTGGAGGCCCGCAGTGGGCTCGTCAAAGACGTAGGTGACGTCGGTGAGGGAGGAGTTCAGGTGACGGATCATCTTGGTGCGCTGTGCCTCGCCGCCGGAGAGCGTGCCGCTCGGCCGCTCGAGGGAGAGGTAGCCGAGCCCGATCTCGATGAACGAGTCGAGGGTCTGTTGCAGGTTCGCGATCAGGGGTGCGACCCCGGGATCGTCGACAGTGCGTACCCAGGCCGCGAGGTCGGTGAGCTGCATCCGGCATGCGTCGGCGATGGAGGCTCCTCCGATCCGCGAATTCCGGGCATGTTCGGCGAGCCGGGTTCCGCCGCAGTCGGGGCATCCCGAGAACGTGACGGCACGCTCCACGAACGCGCGGATGTGGGGCTGCATGGCCTCCACGTCCTTCGAGAGCATGGACTTCTGGATCCGAGGAATCAGCCCCTCGTAGGTGATGTTGGTGCTCTCCACCCTGATCTTGGTGGGCTCCCTGTAGAGGAGATCGTGGCGTTCACGCTTCCCGAACCGCGCGACGGGCTTGTCCGGATCGAAGAATCCGGAGCCGAGGAAGATCTTCCCGTACCAGCCGTCCATGGTGTACCCGGGTACGAGGATGGCACCGTCTGCGAGGCTGCGGGATTCGTCCACGACTGCGGCGATATTGAAGTCCTGCA
>JAAZBW010000302.1 GCA_012513625.1 Actinomycetales bacterium
ACGCCTGGAAGACGGTGGGATCCTGGTGGCCTCTCTTCTTCGAGAGTGCGTCCGCACGGGCGCGCTCTCGCTGCTCCGTCATGAGGGTGCGGAAACCGGCCTCGTCCACATCCACGCCCTGCTCGCGGGCGATCTCGAGTGTGAGGTCGATCGGGAAGCCGTAGGTGTCGTGCAGTTGGAACGCGTCCGTTCCGGTGACCCGGCGGCGGTCCTCGCGGGCGCGGTTGATCGCGCCGTCCAGCATGGTGATGCCCTGAGAGAGGGTGCGCCGGAAGGCTTCTTCCTCCGCGTAGGCGACCGTGCTGATGGTCTCGAAGTCCTCACGCACCTCCGGGTAGGAGGCGCTCATCGCCTCCATGGAGAGGGGGAGCAGCTGGGGCACCACAGGATCGTGCACCCCGAGGAGGCGCATCGAACGCACGGCCCGGCGGATGAGGCGCCGCAGGACGAACCCGCGCCCCTCGTTACCGGGGCGCACGCCGTCGCCAATCAGCATCAGGGAGGAGCGGATGTGGTCTCCCACCACGCGCAGGTGGACGTCGCGTTCCTCCACCTGGCCGTAGGTGATCCCGGCGAGCTCCGCTGCGCGCTCGATCACGGGGAACACCTCGTCGATCTCGTACATGTTCTGCTTGCCCTGCAGCAGGAACGCTAGGCGCTCCACACCCAACCCGGTGTCGATGGCCTTCTGGTCGAGCTCACCGAGGAGCGGGTAGTCCGCGCCCGTGCCCTCGCCGCGGAGGAACTCATCGAACACGAGGTTCCAGATCTCGAGGAAGCGATCGCCCTTCGTGTCCACCACCGGGCCGCCGTCCGGGCCGTACTCGGGTCCGCGGTCGTAGTGGATCTCGCAGCACGCTCCCGCCGGGCCCGGCTGGCCGGTGGACCACTCGATCTGCTCGAACGGCAGCTTCTGGACGTGCTCGGGGTTCACACCGATCGTGTTCACCCAGTAGTCGTAGGAGACCTGGTCCTTCTCCCAGAGGGTCATCCACAGGCGGTCGCCGTCCAGGCCGTAGCCGCCCTCCTCGATCGGATTGGTGAGGAGGTCCCAGGCGAACTGGATCGTCTCCTCCTTGAAGTAGTCGCCGAACGAGAAGTTCCCGGCCATCTGGAAGAAGGTGCCGTGACGTGTGGTCCGGCCCACCTCCTCAATGTCGTTCGTGCGGATGCACTTCTGCACGGAGGCCACTCGGGGCCAGGGCGCCCTTTCGGTGCCGAGGATGTAGGGCACGAACGGGACCATGCCGGCGATCGTGAACAGCACCGACGGGTCGGGTGACACGAGCGGCACCGAGGGGGCGATGTGGTGTTCCCGCTCGCCGAAGTAGGTGAGCCAACGCTCGCGGATCTCGCTCGTTTTCATCGTGGATGCTTCCTTCTCCTCCCGCGCACGCGGCGCAGGCCCGGTGACTGTGGCCAAGGATAGCCGCGGCCCCGGATCCACGAGGAATCCGGGGCCGCGCGCAGAACGGGGATCAGCGGGAGTAGTGCTCGACCACCAGCTGCTCGTTCACGATCACGGGGACCTCCTCGCGGCGCGGGCGGCGCACGAGTTCGGCACGGAGCTTCTCCAGCGACACCTCGAGGTACGCGGGCAGCTCGCCGAGCACGTCCCGGTGGGCGCCGGCGGCGGCCACCTGGAAGGGCACGGTCACCTGCGACTTCGGCTTCACCTGGAGCACCTGGCCGGGCTTCACCCGGAACGAGGGGCGGTCCACGATCTTGCCGTCCACGAGGATGTGGCGGTGCACCACGAACTGGCGGGCCTGGGCGATGGTCCGGGCGAAGCCGGCGCGCATCACGAGGGCGTCGAGGCGCATCTCGAGGATCTCGACCAGGTTCTCACCGGTCACGCCAAGGCCCTTCTTGGCATCGTCGAACGCACGGCGCATCTGGGCCTCGCGGAGGCCGTACTGTGCGCGGAGGCGCTGCTTCTCCTTCAGGCGGACGGCGTAGTCGGACTCGGAGCGCTTACGGGCGCGGCCGTGCTCGCCGGGGCCGTACGGGCGCTTCTCGAAGTACTTGACTGCCTTCGGCGTGAGCGGGATGCCGAGGGCATGGGACATGCGGACCTGGTTGCGGGAACGCTGGTTAGACATACTCTGTTGGTTCTTCTTCCTGTGGTTCGGTGCACACCTCTCCGCCCGGTGGCGGTGGGGTGTGGGGCCGGCCAAGTGTCCGGCGGCGGTGTGCCGCGTCGGGCTGAGGCCCCAGGAGCCACGCGCTGACGCGTGGGCAACCCGAGAATCCTAGCAAACCTCAGTCGGACTCTCCGCGGAGGATTCCCCGGATCCTGCCCAGTCGGTCTGTGATGTTGCGCTCAAACCCGCGGTCCGTGGGGCGGTAGTAGACCGTCCCTGCCAGTTCGTCCGGGAGGTAGTCCTGTTCGACGACGGCGTGCGGAGCGTCGTGCGCGTACCTGTAGGCGGTGCCGTGGCCGAGCTTCTCTGCCCCTGCGTAGTGGGTGTCACGCAGGTGGTGCGGCACCTGCCCGGCCCTGCCCGCACGCACATCCGCGATGGCCGCGTCGATCGCCACGTAGCCGGCGTTGGACTTGGGGGCGGTGGCCACATGGATGACGGCCTCGGCCAGCACGATGCGGGCCTCCGGCATTCCGAGGAGCGCCACGGACTGCGCGGCCGCCACGGCAGTCTGCAGGGCGGAGGGATCTGCCATGCCCACCTCCTCCGCGGCGGCGATCATGATGCGGCGGGCCACGAAGCGGGGGTCCTCCCCCGCCACCAGCATGCGGGCCAGGTAGTGGAGTGCTGCGTCCACGTCCGAGCCGCGCATGGACTTGATGAACGCAGAGATCACGTCGTAGTGCTGGTCGCCGGCCCGGTCGTAGCGGACGGCGGCCACATCGATCGCGTTCTCCACGTCCTCCACCCGGATCGTGGCACGGGTGGGCCCGTCCCCCTCCGCGGCCGCGCGGTCACGCACCGAATCAGCGGAGGCCTCGAGGATGGTGAGCGACTTACGTGCGTCCGCGCCGGCGAGCCGGACGATGTGGTCCTCCGCCTCCTCCTCGAGTTCGACCGCCCCACCGAGGCCCCGTTCGTCGACGACGGCGCGGCGCACCAGTTCCCGCAGCGCGTCCGGTTCGAGCGGGCGCAGGGTGAGGAGGAGGGAGCGGGAGAGCAGCGGCGAGATCACGGAGAAGTGGGGGTTCTCGGTAGTGGCAGCCACGAGGATCACGATCCGGTTCTCGACCGCCGGGAGCAGCACGTCCTGTTGCGCCTTGGAGAAGCGGTGCACCTCGTCCACGAAGAGCACGGTCTGCGCGCCGGAGAGGACCAGTTGGCGTTTTGCCTGGTCGATGATCTCCCGAACCTCCTTGACCCCCGCAGAGACGGCCGAGACCTCCACGAACGTGCGACCGGAGGTGCGTGCCACCAGGTAGGCAATGGTGGTCTTACCGGTGCCGGGCGGTCCCCACAGGATCACGGAGCTGGGCGGGGAGGAGTCCTCCACGAGGCGGCGCAGCGGCGATCCGGGGGCGAGGAGGTGATGCTGGCCCGCGAGTTCGTCGAGGGTGCGCGGCCGCAT